>NZ_JAFSNZ010000039.1 GCF_017447225.1 Methanobrevibacter sp.
GGTTGTCAGCTATGTAAAGATGAGTGCCCAACTAATTCAATTAAAATTTTGGAGATTTAATAATGATAAGAAATTTGAAAGAAGTTAATGACAATAACTTTGACATTACAAGGTCAGCGGAGGAAGTAAGAAATTTATCTTTCAAAGATCATGTCTGTATCGGATGTGGAATTTGTGAGTCTACTTGTCCTGTTGGCGCAATTACATTGAATGAGATTGCTATTGACTCTCGTGTTCAAGTAGCAAATAATGTCTACTTCAGTGGTCATGAAAAAATCGCACAGAATTTCCATGACGAATTTGATGTTCAAAGAATTAGTATTAATGAAGACAAATGTGTATTATGTGGTATGTGTAGCGGATTATGTCCTGTTGACGCATTAATATTAACTATTGATGGCGTACCAATCAGTGAAATTGAAGCATATCCTCATTACAATGCATTTTCCAAAATCGATGATGATGAATGTATCTATTGTAAAAAATGTGAAATTGCATGTCCACGTGATGCTATCGTAATTGACAGAACATTACCAGACCGTGCAGATTTAGTCACTGGTGAAATTGAAATTGATGATAATGAATGTATTTACTGTGGTGTCTGTGAAGAATTATGTCCTGCAGAAGCAATTGTCGTTGATAAAGAAACTGGTAAGGAATCTATTGAAGTTGACACAAGTAAATGTGTTTACTGTTTAGTATGTAAAAAAGCATGTCCTACTAATGCAATCAAAGCTTTATGTAGAATTTGTTCTTATGGAGAATATGATATTGACCTTTCAAAAGCTGCTGTTAAAGGTAATTCAGTAATTGACAGTGAACTTTGTGTTTACTGCGGATGGTGTGCAGGAGTCTGCCCAACTGACGCAGCAAAAGTTAAAAAACCATTCGAAGGTACAATTGAAGTCGATCAAGATAAATGTCAAGCTTGTGGTGCTTGTGTAGATATTTGTAAATGTAATGCATTAGCATTCCCTGTTTCTACCGGTCCAGGTTCAAGATTAGAACATATTGTTGCAAAACCTGAATACTGTGTAAGTTGTAAAGCTTGTGCAAAAGCTTGTCCTAACGGTGCTATCACTGTTAAAAGAACTGCTGTTGATCACACTCCTACAAACTCAGCAACTTGGACAGAAGCTTTAAATGCAATTAAAGACTAGGTGATTTGATGGAACTTAAAGTAAATCAAGATAATTGTTTAGGATGCGGAATTTGTGTAATTGCTTGTCCTGTTAATGCAGCTATCAGTCCAGAAAATGCTGGTGGTAATGGTGCAAAAACTGAAGAAGTAGTTATCATGGTAGAAAATGGGTTTATTAAACTTTTCAGTCCAGATAAATGTGAATTATGTGGAACATGTCAAATGTTTTGCCCAGTAAATGCTATATGGTTAGAATAGGGGGAATTATTGTGCATTATGCTAATACTTATTTAGAAAAACCAGTAGTACCTGATGTAAAAATTACAGGTGAAGGAAGTACAGATGTCCTCAAATGTATGTTAAACACCGGATCTGATATCTATCAAGGTGCATGTAAGAAAAGAGGTTCCACTTTAAAAGAAGAATATAAAAACGCTTCCGGAACTTGTTATATGGATCCAAGAGATATGGCAAAATTAGGTGTAAACAATTGGGATACTGTTTTAGTAAAAACCGATTTCGGTGAAGTTGTTGTAAACTGTGCTGTATCAAGAGATGCACCTCACGAAGGTACTGTATTCATTTGTAAAGGACCTTGGGCTAACACTGTTGTAAGTCACGATACTTACTGCTGTTCTGACCCTACTTACAAAGGTATTAAATGTACTGTTGAAAAAACAGACAGAAAAGTTTTACTCATGGCAGATTTAATGAGATGGGTATACAAAAAATATGTAGATGAAACTGATGATGATGTTGTTGAAAACATGGAATCATTAGGTGAATTACCAGTTTACAAAGGACGTAAATGGGAGGAGTTGATTGATCATGACTTATGAACCACCTGTAACTGATTACGATTACATTGTTGAAAATTGTACCTGTGCATTTTGTGGATGTAACTGTGACGATTTAGATTACTTAGTTAAAGACAATCACGTAGTTGCAGTAAGACACGCATGCAGACTTGGAGCAAGTAAAATCATGGAAGATATGGACCAAAGATTACTTGTCCCAATGATTAGGGATGAAAATGGAGAACTTATGGAAGTAGATTGGGATACTGCTTTAGATAAAGCTGCTGAATACATCGCTAACTCCGTCAGACCTGTATTCTACGGTTGGTCTGAAACTTCTACTGAATGTATGAAAGAAGGAGTAGCTTTAGGTGAATATATCGGTGCAGTTTTAGATAACCAAGCAACTATCTGTCACGGTCCTTCCCTACAAGCTGTACAAAACGCAGGTTATCCTATCCAAACTTTAGGAGAAGTACAAAACAGAGCAGATGTTATCGCATACTCTGGAAGTAACGCAATGAACTCTCACCCAAGACACATGGCAAGATACGCTGTATTCTGTCGTGGATACTTCAGACAAAGAGGAAGATTCGACAGAACTGTTATTACCATGGATCCAAAATTCTCAGACACTGCAAAATGTTCTGACAAATGGATTGGTTTCGAACAAAACGGTGACTACGGTTTCTACAACGCAATTAGGGCTGTATTAAGAGGAAAAGAATTATACCAAGATGTAATTTCTGGAATTCCTAAAGAAGATATCTACGAATTAGCAGAAGAAATGAAAAACGCTGAATTCGGTGTTTTATTCTTCGGTTTAGGATTAACCCACACATTATCCAAACAAAGAAACATCGATATTGCTATTAAAATGGTTCAAGACTTAAACAGATTCTCTAAATGGGGTCTTACTCCAATGAGGGGACACTTTAACGTAAACGGTTTCAACATTTTCATGGCATTCGAATGTGGATTCGCTTTCGGTGTTGACTACTGTAGAGGTTACCCAAGATATATGTTAGGAGAAACCAACACTATCGATTTATTAACCAGAAAAGAACCAGACTGTTTCATGGTTATTGCAGCTGACCCTGGTGCTCACTTCCCTAATGGAGCAAACCAACACTTAGCTAACATTCCTGTTATTCAAATCGATATTCACTGGGGTCCATCAACTGAACTCGCTGATGTAGTATTACCAGGTTCATTCATTGGTGTAGAATGTGCCGGTACCAGTTATCGTATGGATGGAGTTCCTATTTACATGAAAAAAGCTATCGACAAACCAGAAACCTGTCGTGACGACGAATGGATTGTCCGTGAATTGAAAGAAAGAGTAATGAAACTCAGAGAAGAGCCAAACGTAGCTCCAAAATTTGTGCCAAATCCAAACGCACTCTAAAGGTGATATAATGGAATATATTCTTAAAAATGGTATTGTCTACGACCCAGCTAATGAAGTTAATGGGGAACAAATGGATGTTATGTTCAAAGATGGTATTATTGTAGATGAAGTATCTTCAGATGCAAAAGTCTTAGACGTTACCGATAAAATAGTCATGCCAGCAGGTGTTGACCCTCACGCTCACGTTGCAGGTCCAAAATTAGTAGTTGGAAGATTATACAGACCTGAAGATTCCAGAAGAGGTGTTACTCAAAAAACTAAAGTATTAAGATCAGAATCTGGTTTCTCTATTCCAAGTTGTCCTGCAACCGGTTACAGATACTCAAGATTAGGTTACGGTACTGTTGTAGAAGCAGCTATGCCTCCTCTTGAAGCAAAACACACTCACGAAGAAATTGCAACTATTCCTCAATTAGACATTCCAGCTTTACCATTATTCGGTAACAACTGGTTCGTAATGGAATATGCAAAAGATAATAATATTGAAGACATTGCAGCATTTATTGCAGCATGGTTAAAAATCTCAAAAGGTTACGGTGTTAAAATCGTAAACCCATGTGGAAGTGAAGCATGGGGTTGGGGTATGAACGTACATGGTTTCAACGACAAAGCACCATACTTCGATGTAACTTCCAAAGAAGTTGTAATTGCTTTAGCAAAAGCTAACGAAATGTTAAACTTACCTCACTCTATTCACATTCACCCTAACGACTTAGGTCACCCAGGTAACGTACCTACAACCTTAGAAACCATGGATGCTATGGACGGCATTAAAAAAGGTAAAGGTGCAGCTGAAATCAGGGACCAAGTCATGCACATGACTCACTTACAATTCCACTCTTACTTAGGTAACAGTTGGAAAGATGTAACCTCAGGTGCTGAAGAAGTTGCTAAACATTTCAACAAAAAAGACAACATTACCTGTGATATTGGTCAAGTAACTTTCGATGAAACCACTACCATGACTGCAGACGCTCCTATGGAATACGACTTATTCAAACTATCCGGTCTTAAATGGACCAACAAAGATATTGAATGTGAAACTGCAGCAGGTATCATTCCATGTATCTACTCCAAGAAAAGTCCTGTCAGTACTTTACAATGGGCTATCGGTCTTGAATTATTCTTGTTAATCGAAGATCCATGGAGAGTATGTTTAACTACTGACCACCCTAACGCAGGACCATTTACCAGATATCCTAGAATTATCTCTTGGTTAATGAGTAATGAGAAAAGACAAGACATGTGTGACAATGAAGTTCACAAATGGGTACACAAAAGAACTCTTCTCCCAACTCTTGAAAGAGAATACGATTTCTACGATATTGCAACTATTACAAGAGCTGCTCCGGCTAAAATCTACGGATTTACTGACAGAGGTGCACTCACCCCTGGTTACAGAGCAGACATTGCAGTATATGACATAAATCCTAATGATATCGATCCATCCAAACAAGCAGCTGACATCGAAAAAGGTTTCGATATTGCTCAATACACAATTAAAGATGGTCAAATCTTAGTAAAAGACAAAGAAATTGTTAAAGTTAAAGAAAGTCAAAACGTTTGGGTTAACGTAAAAGGATGGGAAAGAGAAGAACAAAAAGTTATCGACAACATCATGCCGTTCTTCACCCAATACTACTCAGTTAAATGGGAAAACTACCCAGTACACGACCACTACGTATCCAACCCAATTAGAGTAGACGTTGAAGGTAAATAGGGGTGTTTAGTTTGAAAACAATAACTTTTGATCAAATAAAAACTTCTTCAATCGCTTTAGAATTCGATGAATTAATTCCAGATGAAATTTACTCCTGGACTGAAGCTGATTTCGCAAAATATCAAGTTCCAATTGGTAACTCCAGATTCCCAATTACTGACTTCTTCAACATAACTGTGGAAGGAGAAGCTGAAGGACCTGATGAAGTTAAAATGATTTTAAACGGTGACTTAAACAGAGTTAAATACATCGGTTGTAAAATGAGTGGTGGAGACATCGTATGTAACAGTAGTGTGGATTTACATGTTGGTGCTGAAATGTCTGGTGGATCCATTCTCGTTAATGGTAACGCAGCTGCTCACGCTGGAAGAGAAATGTCTGGAGGATACTTAGAAATTACTGGAAATACCAAAGAATTCACTGGTGCTTCTTACATTGGTGAATGGAGAGGTATGACCGGTGGTCAAATTGTTGTCGGCGGTAACGCTGGTAAACAATGTGGTGAATGTTTAACCGGTGGTAAAATCCATGTTAAAGGTAACTGTGATATTTTAGCTGGTATTCACATGACCAAAGGTGTCATTGAAATTGACGGTGACGTAAACCGTTGGCCTGGTGGACAAATGAAAAACGGTAACATTATTATCCACGGATTCTTGGGAAGATTACTTGAAGGATTTGTTCTCAACGGTGTCGTTGTAGATCCTGAAGTTGAAGGTGTTACCTACCAAGGTAAATTTATCCACTATACTGGAGATATTGGTCTTAATGGTAAAGGTAATTTATACTTAGATGCTGAAGCAAACAAAGAAAAATTATCCTCTTATGGTGAATTAGACGACGAATATACTTCAATCAGAGAATACAGGAATTTATAATTCCTTTTTCTTTTTATTTTTTTTAATTTTATGGTGGTTATATGGAAGAAGAGATTTTATTGACTGTTGATGAAGCAATTGAATATGTCAGAAATGAAGTTAATGTCGGAGATACTTTAGAAATTTCTTACAATCGTATTTTTGCTCCAGGTGAAGTTTTAGGTATTACAGAAGAAGATGAAGAAACTGGAGAAGGACTTAGGGTTGGTTTGCAATTAAATGGTGAAATTTTAAATCAGGCAGTTGAAATAGACTTTAAAGAAATATATGATGATTTGCTTGAAATTAATCATATCACTGAAGATAAAAACGTCATTATTGAAATCGATTTTACTAAATAATTCTTTTTTTTATTAATTTTCAATTTTGTTTCAATACTAACGAACAAATATTTATATACTATAAAACATAATTAAATGTAAGGGGTGAAATCTATGAAAGAATTATCCTTAAATGTAGATGAAGCTGTAACTTACTTAAAAGAAAATATTAAAATCCACGATGAACTTGAAATTTCATATAACAGGATTTTTGCAGAAGGAGAAATTTTAAATGTGGATTTTTCCGAATATTATGGAAAACCGGGATTTAAAATATTATTGTCTTTGGATGAGTCTCATCTAAATCCTACTATTGAAATCGATGTATATGAAATTCAGGAAGACTTAATTGAATTCACTCATACTCCTAAAGATGGCGGTGAGGTTGTGGAAGTAACTGTAGTTTGAACTACAGTCTATCCATATTTTCAAAAGGCATTAGTTTGGTGTCTGCTTTAACTTCAATATCCAATCCCTGTTCTTTTATGGCGGCAATTGTATTAAGGCCGCTTCCGGTTACGATACCGAAATTATAATTGTCTACTTTTGCATTATAGATTATTTCTCGAGGTTTACCAATTTTATAGGTTGGTATTCCCAATTTGGATAGCTTGTCCAATAGGTAAATGCTGTGGTCTCTTGCGACATAGGGTATTTCTTTTATACTGGCCAGCAATCTTTTAGGTCCGTCATTTTTAGTAATTGACGTCATGTTTTTGGCGATAAATATCTTATGTGGATCCAGTGATGAACCGCTGTATGATATCAAGTCAACAAACAAAGCCGGTTCGGTCAATTCCAGCAATCCTCCATATTTCGGAGTGGATTTGATTCCGTTATTTACCAGCAATCCGTCAATGCTTAAGCTGCACACTGTAGCTATTCCCACTTTATCATCATCTGTAGGGTGTGATAGAATTTGGTAATGTGGATTGATATATTTTGTATCGGATTCATAGCATTCTTTCATTATGTCGATTACATCATCCAAATCCTCTTTTTTGATGTATGAAACGTTTGCAACGATATTTCCTTTTTCCTTTTCAACATCAAAATTAACCTGCTGTATCAGATTCCAGGATTTTGATAAGATAAATGGAATTTTTGATTCATCAGAATTTGAACTTGTTTTCAGTTTATGGTCAACAGTATTGACAATAGGTGTTAATTTTTCGAAATTTTCCAATTCTTCCCCAATCTTTATATCAATGTCCTGATTCAGTTCCTGAACTGCACAGAAAGGTGTTATTCCACCTATTATTGCCAGACCAATCATTCCCTTATTGACTGGAAGGCCAAGAATGTTTTCTCCATCTTCAGAAATGGCAATTGTTCCGTTAATTCCAATTTCTTTTAATTTGGATAATATCTCTATTGTTTTCTGCTTTCCAACATCAGGTATTAATCTGAAGTTTGCAGGAATATATCCTGTACCTTCATTCACTACATCAAGCACTGAAGTCATTTCGGGTGCAATGAATGCATCAAGAGGTGTTATTGATGTCTTTTTATATGATATCAGTTCTTTAAAGGCAACCGGGTGGTTATCTTCAATTTTCAATAATCCTCCATATACTGGCTGTGAGGCAATGCCTTCATTCAAAAGAATTCCGTCAATTGTTGTTCCGCATATTGTTTTTATCTCCAGTGCGTCACCATTTTTAACCCTATTTAAATTAACGTAAGGGCTTACAGAAAGACCACTTGCAAAAATATCTTTCATTATATTATAGCTTTCTTCATTATAAATGGTTGATGTATTAACTACAACATTTCCTTGTCTGGTCATATAGTTAAAGTCAGTTAAATATATCAACTCTTCAAATTTTGAATAGATAAAATCCACTTGATCGTATATCAGTCCTTTCTCTAACTTTTCACGCCCCAAATCAGTAATCTTCCGACCAGAATATCCCATTCGCTCAGTATAACCCTTTTCATCAAGAATTTGCATATGGTATCTTACGGCACGTTCACCTAGATTAAAACCTTTCTCTTTCAGTTCGTCAGCTATTAGTTTTGATCCTGTTGCTTTGTCTTGATTGTTCAGTATTCTTAAAATTTCAATCATTCGGCGCTCTGATTCTGACATATGATAGCTCCAGATTACATTTAGAAAATTAAAATGATATTTGGATTAGATATCCAAATATTTTCTTTGTTCGTATCCGAATACCTGTACTCTGTATTCGTCCCATTCCTTATATTTGAGTTCCAGGAATTTTTCACTGACGTGGTCTCCTAAAGCTCCTAATATGAGTGGGTCCTCTTCAAGGGAATGGTATGCTTCCCATAAACTGGTTGGCAATACTTTGATTCCCATTGCTTCTCTTTCCTCTTCGTTCAACTCGTAAATGTTGATTTCAGTAGGTTCTCCGGGGTCAATCTTGTTGACGATACCGTCCACACCTGCTTCAAGCATTACTGCAAATGCGAGATATGGATTACATGCTGGGTCAGGTGCCCTATATTCAATACGTGTTGCTTTTCCACGTGCTGCAGGAATCCTAATCAATGTTGATCTGTTTTTAAAACCGTATGCTCTGTAGACCGGTGCTTCATAACCCGGAACCAGACGTTTATATGAATTTACAATAGGGTTTGTAATAGCAGTTATTGCAGGAGCGTGTTTTAAAAGCCCTCCCATAAAGTGCATTGCATCTTTTGAAAGTCCCGTTTCGGAATCAGGGTCTGAAAACAGGTTTTTGTCTCCTTTGAACACTGACTGGTGACAGTGCATACCACTGCCGCTAACTCCAAAGAAAGGTTTCGGCATGAATGTTACTCTGTAGTCGAGCTGGTCATAGGTAGCCATATTGTCTACGATTGCTTTGATTGCCTGTTTGAATGTAATGACTGCATCTGCAGTTTTTAAAGCGTCTTTGAATTTAAATGCGATTTCATTCTGTCCCGGAGCCACTTCGTGGTGGGATGCTTCCACTTCAAAGTCAAGCTCTTCAAGGTTTAAGGTCAGCTCCCTTCTGAAGTCAGGACCTTTGTCCAATGGCTCAACATCAAAGTAACCTGCCTGGTCATAAGGCATCGGATATCCGTTTTCATCGATGTCCACAATGAAAAATTCAGGTTCAGGTCCGATGTTATATTGCAGTCCCATCTCCGCAATGTGGGAAAGTGACCTTTTAAGCACTCCTCTAGGGTCACCTGCAAAAGGCTTTTTCTCAGGAGTCCACACGTCACAGATGAATCTGCATGTTGCAGACTCTTCAGGTCTCCATGAAAGTCTTGAGTAAGTGTTAATGTCCGGTTTTAAGACCAAGTCACTGTCATTAATTCCAACAAATCCTGCAATGGATGATCCGTCAAATAACATTCCTTCATTGAACAGTTCTCCCAAATCTTCGCCATTAAATGGAATAACAATGTTTTTTACTGTTCCGTTAATGTCTACAAATTGTAAACGGATAAATTTGATATTGTCCTCTTTCATCTGTTCGTTTATAGCTTGTATCTTTTCTTCACTGATGTCTGCCATTAAATCATACTCCATTCGTTTTTTTTCATAATAATGAGTTTTTTGCATCGGAAAATATATTCCTATCTAAAAAAATTTTTCCATCTCATATTATATAAATCTTTTGAATAAAATCTGTAAGATATTAGTTATTTTGTATTTAATGATATAATAAGATATAACATTATTAAAAATCACATGGTCTTTGTTTAGATTTTTTAATAATTTATAAGGTTTTGTTTAATATTACATATAAAAAAATAAGAAAAAAGTAGTTGAATGTCTAAATCTCCTCCAAAGAGAATGAAGACAAATCCAGTAAATCAAAAGTCAAAATTTCCGGAGCACCAGTAACTTTTCCAACACCGGTTATTATTTTAAACGCCTCAATCGCTTCAAGACAAGCAACCAAATTAGGTGTTGGTCCTATTACTGGAGGAACACCGGATGTTACGTTTTTCAACTCTTCAATAACGTCATCTGTCAGTTCCTTTCCGGATGAAGGCAGATTGAACATCTCTTCATATGTCTTTTCGTTTTCAGGCAAAAATGTGGTAATCTGGCCTAATGTGCCATGAATTGCACCATGAATGTATGGAATTTCCTTTTCTTTTGCCTTTCTTGATACAATGACTCTTGTCAATACGTTATCAAGAGCATCAATCACAATATCTGAGTCTGAAATGATTTTATCAATGTTAGTTTCATCCACATGTTCGTTAAAGTTAGTTATTTTAACATATGGATTGATTAATCTGACTTTATCAGCCGCAACAGCGCTTTTGGCAAGACCGACATTGCTTAATGTTGCCTGGGTCTGTCTGTTCAGATTGGAAATGTCAAAAGCATCCTCATCAACAACAATCAGCTCTCCAATACCCATCCTTGCAAGCATTTCAATGGCCTGGCCTCCAATGCCTCCGCAGCCTATTACTGTAATTTTGGCATCCTTGAATCTTTGCTGCTGGCTTCTTGTAACAATGCTCATCTGTCTGGATGCGATTTCCCAGTATCCGTCACCTATATATCTAGTTGGCATTCTTTCACCTTAAAAATGATCAAATTCACTGCCGAAGTACTCATACACTTTTTGAAGCTCTTCAGGAATATTCAACATCTGGGTACAAAACGGAAGGCATTCCTTGCAGTCAACACAGCTGTCCGCTCTTGAATCATCGTCAATCAATGAGAAATACTGCATAGCGCTTGCTTTAGGGTCGTTCATCATATGTGCAATGTTATATTCTGTCAGGCAGTTAATGATGTCAACGCCATGAGGACAAGGCATGCAATAGCCGCATCTGGTACAGTCATTTCCTAAAAATGTCCTGTATGTCCTTGCAACTTCTCTGATTAATTCCTGATCGTATTCGCTGATGTTATCTATCGTTGAAGCTATTCTGATGTTGTCCTTAACCTGCTCCAGACTGGTCATTCCGCTTAAAACACAGTCAACATCGTCCCTGTTCCATAGATATTGGAGCGCCCACTCGACAGGCGTTCTTTTGACTTCGGCCATGTCCCATAGTTTCTGAACTTCTGTTGGGATATTATTGACTAATCTTCCTCCACGGAGAGGCTCCATAATCATGCTTCCCACATTGACCTGCTTTAAATAGTCAAGACCCATAACTCCTGACTGGTAATATTCGTCAAGATAGTTCATCTGCGTTAGGACAACTTCCCATTTCGGGTATTCATCCAAAATCTCTATCAGGTAGTCCACTTCGATATGTGATGAAAATCCAACATGCTTTACTTTTCCACTGCTCAGACAGTCGTCCAAAAAGTCTAAAACGTCCAAATCCTTAACCTTGTACCAGTCCGGTTCCGTCAGTGAATGGAGCATATAGATATCAACGTAGTCAGTCTTGAGCTTTTCAAGCTGAATGTCGAGATAATAATCAAAATCGCTTCTTTTTTCAATTAGCCAGGAAGGTGATTTGGTGGAAAGGATTATTTCATCCCTGTAGCTGTTTTCGTTTAAGAAATTTCCTATGAATCTTTCGCTGTTTCCGTTACCATCAAGTTCCTTGCTGTGGTAAGGATAAGCAGTATCAATTAAATTAATTCCGTTTTCAATTCCATATGTGAGCATTTTGGAAGCTTCACTTTCATCAATATCATCATTGGTAGTTTTTGTCGGCAGTCTCATAGCTCCAAAACCGAGCCTTGAAACTTCTAACCCACTTTTTCCAAGTTTGTTATATAACATTTCATACCCTCATTTGCTTAACAAGAATATTTTTTTAAAATAAGTATATTAAATGTTATGATTTAAAAATTAGTAAAAATAGTTATTAAAAAGATATACCTGGGATTTAAGTATGCCGGGAACGGGATTCGAACCCGTGGCCTCACGGTATCCCAGGTATTAGTCAGAGCACTGCTTTTATACCCTATGAGCCGTGCGCTCTAACCAGCTGAGCCACCCCGGCATATATAACATACATATATTAGTTCATAGTTGCATTTAAAGTTTTGCTTTTTTTGATGTTTTTTGCTATTTTTTCAAAGATTAATATTTTTTAAATGGGGTAACTATATTTAAAATGATTGATAAAATGTATAACAATTAAGCATTAAGGAGATAATTTTCATGAGTAAAGTTAAAGACATGTCTCTTGCACCTGAAGGTGTTAGGAAAATTGAATGGGTTCAAAAACACATGCCTGTTTTGGAAGCCATTAAAAAGGAATACGAAGAAACTCAACCTTTCAAAGGAATTACTATCGGATCATGTTTACATTTGGAACCTAAAACAATCAATTTGGGTTTGACATTAATGGCTGGTGGGGCTGAAGTCGCAATGACCGGATGCAATCCCTTATCCACTCACGACGATGCGGTTGCTGGTGCAGCTGACTTAGGATTGAACGTTTACGGATGGAGAGAACAGGACGATGAAGAATACTACCAGACTATTAATATGGTGCTGGATCACAAACCGGACATAATCATCGATGATGGAGCAGACATGATTATGGTGCTTCACAATGAAAGAACAGAACTGTTAAGCCACATCAAGGGTGCATGTGAAGAAACCACAACTGGTGTGCACAGATTACAGGCAATGCACGCAGACGGAGCACTAAAATTCCCAGTAATCGCAGTAAACGACGCATACACCAAATACTTATTCGACAACCGTTACGGAACCGGACAGTCAAGCTTTGACGCAATAATGGGAACAACCAATATGGTAATCGCAGGTAAAACTGTTGTTGTCTGCGGATACGGCTGGTGCGGAAGAGGACTGGCTCTCAGAGCAGCAGGTCTTGGTGCAGACGTAATTGTAACGGAAGTCGACCCAATCAGAGCACTTGAAGCAAGAATGGACGGATACAGAGTAATGACCATCAGAGAAGCCGTAAAACAAGCTGATTTAATCATTACAGTAACAGGAAATGCAGACATTATCTCCGGTGATGATTTCAAATACATGAAAGACGGATGTATGCTTGCTAACTCCGGACACTTCAATGTAGAAATCAACAGACCTGACCTGGAAGCTATTTCCACAGGAGTTAAAGAAGTAAGGGAAAGTATCGAAGAATTTACTACAAAAGACGGACGTAAAATATATCTTTTAGCAGACGGCCGTTTAGTGAACTTATCCGCAGCACGTGGACAGGGACACCCTGCAGAAATCATGGACATGAGTTTCGCTGTACAGGCATTATCTGCAAAACACATCCTTGAAAACGATTTACCTGTTGGCGTAACCAAAGCTCCTGATGAAATCGACTACACTGTAGCAAGCATGAAATTAGATGCAATGGGAATTGAAATCGACACATTAACTGACAGACAGAAAGAATATATGAACAACTGGCAAGAAGGAACATAATTCCTTCTTTTTTTTTATTTTCATGTCTTATTTTAAATATATTGATAACGGTAAAGGACCCACTAAACTGTTTTTAGGTGGAGTTCATGGAAATGAGGGTAAAACTTCTATAAAATTTATTAAATCACTTAAACAGGATGATTTATCCTGCGGACAATTCTATTTTTATAATTTTGACAAAACAGAGTATATTTCAACCATCAAAAAGGAATTTTATGAAACTGAACTGGGCCAAAAGATTCTTAGTCTGATAAACTATTTTGAGCCTGATTTTTATACGGAGCTTCACTGTTATAACATTAAAAATTACGATAAGCTAACTTCAATGGAGCGTTATAAAAAAACAGGTGTTCCTCCGCTGATTCCTGCCGGAAATCATGTTTTGGTTTCATCTGTTTCTCCTCTCATAAGAATGACTTATTTTTCAACTGATACGGTGTGTAAAACCTTGGAATTTCCTTGCATTGAAAAACTGACTCCTGAAATAATGGAAAAATTCAATTTTGATAAAAAATCCGCTACAGAAAGATATATGGATATATTAAGGTTAATCACTAAATGTGAGACTCGTACGGATTTTGAAAATGCAATGATGAAAAAATATGAATATCAGGTTAAACTGGCAATGGATTATGCAAAAAAAGTATTTGGGGAGGATTTTCCTCCATATTAAAAATTAATATACTACTAATAATATAACTTATTATAAAGTTATTAGTAGGTGGTTTTTAATATGGTTAAATATTGTAAAAATTGCGGAAATGAGTTAGAAGAGGATTCATTGTTTTGCAGTGCCTGCGGGTATTCATTGGATGGAACTTCGCCGGAGGATAAGAAATTTTCAGTCAACAATCCAAATAATCCTTTTGCAATATATAAATTAAATATGATTGACGGTGAAGAGATTATCCGAGTATCTGAGATAAACAATGCTTGTTTTTTAGCTCCGGGAATTTTAATTGCTATTGGTTTTATCATTTGGTTAGTTACAGCAATCAATGGCTTTTGGTATTTCGGACCATTTATTTTCATTCAGGCAATATTCTGGAATCCTTTATTGATTTTAGGCATAATCTGGTTTATTGTCCGTTATATTAGTTATGTTAACACTGAATTGATTTTGACAAATAAAAGAGTGTTCGGTAAATGCGGTCTAATTTCAACCACTCAAATGCAAAGCCCATTAAACATGATCAATTCCGTTTCTTTCAATATGGGAATAATTGGTAAGTTGTTGGGATATGGAACAGTTAAGGTCACCACTGCTTCTACTGCATTCAGATTCAGATTCATTAGCGATGGTCACACATTATATAATGATATTTTCAATCAATTGGAAATAGCTAATGATGAGCTAATTCAAAGACAGGCTGATGCTATAGCAGATGCTATTTCAAAAAATAATTAAGTTTAGAAGTTTTTTCTAAACTTTTTTAAAACCATGCATCAAGGCTTCCCTGCGAAGAACTTAAATTTTTAAGCTTGTCTGATGCCTTTGCAACACGATTTTCTGAAAACCCATGTTCGTAGCATAAAAATTCCACAAGTCCTTCCTTGTCAGGTTTGTTCCATTTTATTTTGTAATCAGTATTCACGTTATGGTTTAGGAAAATTTCTCTCACTTCATTTAAATCATGGGTACTTTCCTTTTGAAGTTCGGCCAGTTTTTCCTTTAGCTGTCCTTTTTTGGCAAGTTTTAAAGCAGTTTTAGCACCGACTCCTTTCATACCGTCACAGAAGTCTGTTCCAATCAGAATTCCCATATCTATTAACTCTTCACGGGTTATGTCAAGTTCATGCAAGACATGCCTTAATTCATAGTATTCCAGGTTTCCCAGGTTTGAATTAATTGCAAGGTTTCTTACAACTCTTTTAGCCCCAAACAAAAGACAGTCATAATCCTGTGATGCAACAGCATATGCATCTCCTTTTTCAACCAGATATGCTGCCTGCGCTTCACCTTCACCTTTCGCTTCAACATAAGGTATTCCCATTAATGTCAGAAGCTTTTTGGAGGATTCGATTATTTCTGGAGATAGTTTTGATGATCTCATTGCATATTTACGGGCTTTTTCTGTGTCTCCGCTTTTTAAAGCTTCCTTGTAAATCTTTTCTGCTTCGTTCCTGATTTCTCTTCTTTTGGCCTGGGTATCACTTTTAAGCTCGGGTGCTTTACCGTCAAAAACATAAATTGGCTTTATTCCCTTTTCCACCATTGAAGAGTTCCTGTATAATATTCCGCTTAAGTGTGATGTGATATTTCCATGTTCATCGCATAACGGCTGGCCATCCCTTTGCCTTATTGTTGATAGAAACTGGTAAAGGGTATTGAACGAATCTATTGATACAGCTCTTCCTTCCAAATCATTAAAGTTTATCTTTTCAGGTTCAATTATGTCTTTAAGTTTTACACCCATTCATACCACCTAAATGTCGGTAAATTTGCTTACAGGGAATACTTCCTTAATCCACATCAATATTTCATTTTTATGTATGATGACATAATCTCTTGCGAGCATGTCTTCTGTGGTGTCGAATAATTCCTGAAGGGTCTTGTTTGGCTTTTCAATATAAATGTTGTTGACTTCCCTTCTTGATTCGATATTGTAGTTTTTAAGTATTCTCCCGATTGGTATGTCCGCTCTGACCAAATCGCAGCATATCTCATCGGTAAGTCTGCTTAATGGAATATATGAAATTGCATAAATCAGATTTTCATTATCCTTATGCATTATAACTTCCCTGAAGTTAATTAAATCTCCACTTTTGGCATTGATTAATTTTGCGGTTTCCTCGGTCGCATCTTCAAAATGCTGTTCGAGTGTGGATAATGTTATTTTTCCATATAAAACATCCAAAATTGCCGTTATGGATCCGTCTGTTGTCAGTAGTATTTTTTGTGTATTTGAGAAATTTTTGGTATATGATTCCTCAACTGCATTGATTTTTTCTATAAGTCTTTTGTTGGCTTCATTTTTATTCATTGGCATTTTGTTCACATCAGATCATTTGGATTTGTTATAACTCCTTCAATTGCTGAAGCGGCTACAACTTTTGAATTTGAAAGATAAACTGAAGATTTAGGGTCTCCCATTCTACCTTTGAAATTCCTGTTTGTTGTGGAAATACAAACTTCGCCTTCGGATAATACGCCCATATGTCCGCCAAGACATGGTCCGCATCCAGGATTACATATTATAGCTCCAGCATCAATAAAAGCTTCTATATATCCCAGATTCATTGCTTGTTTGTATATTTCACGTGATGCAGGTAATATTAATAATCTAATATTATCGTTAATTTTTTGACCTTTCAATATTTCATATGCGTCTTTTAAATCAGATAGTCTTCCGTTTGTACATGAACCTATTAGGCATTGGTCTATTGCTGTTCCTTCAACTTTGGAAATGTCTTTTACATTATCAACGTCATTTGGACATGCAATTTGAGGTTCCATATCTGTTATGTCGAAATGAAGCTCTTTTTCGTAAACTGCATCATCATCGGATTTGACGATATTGAGTTCACTTTCCTTTTTGGAGGTTCTTTTGCATATGTAATCGATAACTTCCCTGTTCGGTTCCATTATGCCGTTTTTAGCTCCCATTTCAATTGCCATATTACACATGGTTGCTCTTCCTTCAACGCCCATATTCTCAATTGTTTCGCCGCAGAATTCTGCAGTCTTGTATGTTGCTCCGGCAATTCCAATTTCGCCGATAATGTTTAAAATCACATCTTTTGGAGCAATTGTTGGGTTCAATTCCCCTGTAACTTCCATTTTAATGGCTTGAGGAACCATAAACCATGTTTTTCCGGTGGCCCAAACCATCGCCAAATCGGTTGCGCCCATACCTGTTGAGAATGCTCCGAAAGCACCATATGTGCATGTATGTGAGTCCGCACCGACAATAACTTTTCCCGGCTCGACCAGACCCATTTCAGGAACCACCTGGTGGCAGATTCCTTCACCGTGAATGAAGTTTTTACTTATTTTCTGTTTTTTTATGAATTCACGGCAAACCTTTTGAAACTCTGCAGATCCGATTGTGTTTGCAGGGACATTGTGATCAAAGATAATTGCTATTTTTTCAGGATCCCATACTTTATCTGCAACTTTTTCGAAAGTTTTTATTGCAGGAGGGGATGTTCCGTCGTGAGACATTGCAAGATCTACCGGAATTTCAATTATTTCTCCGGGGGTTACTTCATGGCCTGCCTTTTTGGATAAGATTTTTTCAGTAATGTTCATAAAAATGACCTATTCTTTTTTGCTGATTTTTTTAACTATGTCTCTGAATACCTGGTCGTTGATGTATTTTCCTTCTTCTCTTGACTTTTTAACCTGTCTGACGATTTCAATAAGCTGTTCGTCACTTACATCAAGTTCGCATTCATTCAGTTTGGCTCTGACTGCTCTGCAGCCGGAATGTTTTCCTAAAACAAGCTGTCTTTTCTGGCCGACAAGTTCAGGAACATATGGCTCATAGCATAAAGGCTCTTCGATTACCGCATCAACATGGATTCCTGATTCGTGTCTGAATACGTTGTTTCCCACAACCGGCTTGTTGTATGGGATTGGCAATCCGCTGGCTTTTGACACGATATTGGATAATTCTGTAATGTATTTGGTTTTAAATCCTAAATCTTTACCATATAATATTTTTAAAGCCATAATAAGTTCTTCTAAAGAAGCGTTACCTGCCCGTTCGCCGATACCGTTGACTGTAGTTGAAATACCTTTTGCTCCGGCCAGCACTCCGGTAATTGAGTTGATTACTGCTAGGCCGAAATCGTTGTGGCAGTGGAGTGCAATATTAACATTTAAATCTTTCACAAGTTCTCTTACCAGATAATCGATACCCTGTGGAGTGATTGCGCCGGTTGTATCGGCTATATGGACTCTGTCAGCACCGCATTCCTGTGCTTTTGAATATATTCTTTTTAAAAATTCAATGTCGGTTCTTGTTGCGTCTTCAGCGGAAAATGCCACATACAATCCATGGTCTTTGGCGTAGTCGACTGCAGTTTCACATAAGTTGATTGCGTCCTGACGGGTTATGTGCATTTTGTGGTCCAGATGGATATCTGATGTTCCGACAAATGTAATTATTCCGTCAACGTCACAGTCAAGAGCGGCATCAATATCTTCAGGTTTTGTCCTGGTCAATGCAAGAATGTCTGCATTCAAACCTTCTTTTGCTATTGCTGATACGCTTTCCCTTTCTCTTTCAGATACTATCGGAAAGCCGGCTTCAATCTGGTTAATCTTGAACTGATCGAGTTTGCGGGCAATTTCCAATTTATCGTTTAAGCTAAAACAGACTCCAGGGGTCTGTTCTCCGTCCCTTAAAGTGGTATCATAGATTATAAAATCTTCCGGAAATGTAATTTCACATTCTTTATTATAATGACTAATATAATATTGCAATTATCTCACTTCTTTAAAATTTTACTATTATAGTATTTTTCTTTAATATTAATATAATTTTTCTAAAAGTTCCAGGTAGGATGTTCTTTCAAATCCGTCATCAATTCCTAATTTGGAAAAGAGCTTAAATATTTTATTTTGAGCATCGCTGTAATCCTCACCGTCATCCAATGCGATTTCTATTTCCATATACGGGTCAAGGCCTTCTATATCATCTAAACTAATCTCAAAATTTTTGTATGTATAGTATTGCCTGTCTTTTCTGACTGTCCTTACCTTAGTAAATCCCAGACGTTGGAAAATCCTGCTGCACTTTTCACTGTCTTCTATTGTGATTTCAATTTCTTCTCTGGTTTTGCTTTTAGAATCTATTTTTGGACCTTTATATGTTATGAATATGTTTTTGTTGTCATTTTCTTTTGTGGTTCTTATTCTTAAGGCCTCATCGGTATTTGCAAAATCAACAATTGGGCTGTTGAAATAGATATCTTCCTGAAATTCTTTTTTACTTTTCATGGCTCCAAGATTTTCTAACTTTTTTTCCATATCCTGAAAATTTTCAATTTTTGCTTTCACTTCAACTTCTATCATGTCAATTTCCCCTGTTGGTTATTATTTAAAATTTTTTTAATTTTAATATTTTTGATATATTCATTTAAATAAACATAACTTTATATACTATTTAAATGAAATATTTTATTAGTAAAAATTTAAATTTTTGTTTTCTTAATTTTTACTTACTACTTTTAAAAACTTAAATTGGAGGTTTAAATTTGACCGATGTTGACATTAAAATAGAAAACATTGTAGCTTCCGCAAGCATTGGAAAGGA
>NZ_JAFSNZ010000040.1 GCF_017447225.1 Methanobrevibacter sp.
ATCCTTCAAATTAACAGTAAATGACTTCTCACCAGCCTCAATATCCAAGATCTCAACATACTCACCATCAACATAATAACCAATAGAAGCATAATAATCGAAATCAATATCATCAAACTCAGCAACGAAATCAATACTATAATCCTCACCAAGAGTATAATTAACCACAGTCTCATTAGGAGTAACCACATAAACAGCAGCTTTAGGGATAACTTCAAATGTTAAATCCCCTACAACATCTGTATAACTAACATTAATTACTTCATTTCCAGTATTATCTGCAGCGTATGTTGTAGTTGCTTTATTGTCAGTCATTGTAATGGTTGAATCACCTAAAGTGTTTTCTAAGTCAGAAGTTAAATCAAAACTAATTGAAGGCATTACATCATCTAATGCAGTTAAAGTAGAGCCGTCAGTAGTTGATTTGAATTCGAAGTCTAAATTGTAATTATTGCCAACAGGAACTATTTCATTATCAATAGATGCGTCAACAACTACCCAATTATCAAAGGTAGGTATTCTATCACCAAGAGAAGGTTTTTCTTGTGTACCCCAGAAGTTATAATTAATATTTCCTTTAGGATTTAATCCTGAGAACAAATTAGCAGTTGCAGTATTATCAAGGATATTATTATAATTCATAATCAGTGAAGCTTGACCAACATAAACCAAGTTAGATCCAGCATGATTGTCTATAATATTACTGTGAAGAACAGTTAAATTAGCATGATATCCGTAAAGCATACGATTAATTCCAGATGATGCATTATTGTTTCTGATAGTACAGTTATCAATAGTTACTGAAATAGCATCAGTAGCATCATTAGAATCAGTGCTTGCATAGACTACATATCCATTAGCATTATTGCCAGCACTAATATTTTCAATTGTGACATTGGATAAACTAAATTCAACACCATTAGTTCTTATTTCAAAGAATAATCCACCTTTTGATTTAGTTAAAGATACATTTCCTCTACCAGTAATTGATACTGATTTAGTTATGGCATAAGATGATGCAGTACTGTAAGCACCTTCCAATATAACAATTTTGTTTCTTGAATCAGATACTTCAGTTAATGCTTTTGAAAGTGTAGCGTAAGGAGCACTTTCAGATCCATCACCAGAATTATCATTACCTGTTGAATTTGAAACAAATATTGTGTCTCCTAAATCCTTAATGACAGAAACAGGAACAGTAGTTTCATTAATTGCATAAGTTTCATTATCTCCAGCAGTGACTGTAATGATTGCATTGCCTGCACCAACAGCAGTTACAACACCATCATCATCAACGGTTACAACTGATTCGTTGCTTGATTTGAATATGGCAGCACCCGCTTCGTTAGGAGTAACAGTTGCAGTAATAGTTTCGCTACCACCTACAATTAAATTTAATTCAACAGGTTCAACAGCCAAATTAGTCTCTTTTTTATTTACAGACACAGCAACAGTAGTAGTGTTTACAGCATAAGTGACACCATCACCAGCAGTGACAGTAATAATAGCACTACCAGCACCAACAGCAACAACATTACCTTCAGCATCAACAGTCACAACAGATTCATTATCAGATGAGAAAGTAGGAGCCAAATCACCCGGTTCAACAGTAGCAACAATAGAATCGCTACCACCAACAGTTAAATCTAATTCACTAGGACCAACAGTTAAGTTAGTTTTGATAATTTCATTTACAATATTCAATGTGAATTTGTTGAATGTATGGTTTTTACTGTCCATAGCATATTCTAACGCATCCACATCAGGTGCAAAGTAAGCTTCATAAGTTCCGCTTACATCATCATATCCATACCAACTCATATCATCATATATGGCTTTGAAATCAAATGAAACAGATTGGTTCCAGGTTGAACTGAGTTGATATTTTGTTCCATCAATATAAATATACATTGGTTCTGAACCAGACCATTCCATATCATCAGGATATTTAATATCATAGTCAACAGTGAAACTGATATTCTTATTGCTTCCTGCAACATAATCCACTTTGTTATCGCTTGGAGTTGTTATGTAATAACCATCAGCAGGAGCTTTAACATTTACAGTCACGTCCACTGATTTTACAGCATAAGTAACATCATCACCAGCAGTTACAGTAAGCTTTACAGTACCTGCAGAAACACCCTGAATCAAACCAGTAGTTTCATTATAAATAGCAACTGATTCATCATCAATTTCATATTTTAATGTATCTAAAGCAGCTAAAGGAGTTACAGAAGTAGCAACCTCAGCTGTATAATTTACATAGACATCAATATCACCAGTACCATAAAAAGTTACTTCAGCCAATTTTACTTCAACATTGATGATTTTATAAGAAGCTTCATAAGTATCATCACCAGCATATGATGCATTAATGGTTGTGGTACCTGCTTTTAAAGCTTTGAAGTCACTACCATCATAACTAATAACAGTATCATTATCAATATCATAATTAATGGTATCTACGATTGAACTGCCATCATGCTGAATGTCAATATCCCAAGTATATCCAACCCATACTGTTTTACCAACTTCAACAGAAATGTCTTCACAAACAATTTCAGTATGAAGCTTATTAACTGTCACATTAATAACAGTTGAGTTGATAGCATGAATTCCATCTTCAACAGTTTTAATTGTAATAGTTGTGTTTCCTCCTTTAATACCGGTTACTAAACCAGTATTTTCATCAACAGTTGCGATTTCAGGATTTGCACTTTCGTAAGTTACACCAATGCCAACTGGATTAATTGTAGGAGTAATGGTTGTTGTTCCATGAACATCAACAGCAACATCACTTGCACTAACTGATGCATCAGCTAAAGCAACAGAAACATCAATGGTTTTATCTTCAGCAGCAGCATATTTATCATATCCTCCATAGGAAACAGTAATAACTGCATTACCTTTAGCATAAGCAACAATCTTACCATCTTCAACTTTTGCAACAGAATCATTATTCGAAGAGAAAGTTAAAGCACCTGCAGCAGCAGGATTCAAACTAGCACCAACATCAACACTTTCTTCAACTTTTAAGGAAACTGTTGGATTAGCAATCTCAATAGTAGTTGCTATTTTGGAAACAGTAACAGTAATTGATGTAGTGTTGTCAGCATAAACGCCATTACCATTAATAGTAAGAGTTACAGTAGTAGAACCTTCTTTAATACCAGTTACTACACCAGCATCACTGACAGAAATGAATTCTTCATCAAATCCGCTATAAGATACAGTTAAATCTTTATCACCAGGAACAATTGTTGCGACAATGTTTTTATTTTCATCAATATCGACATTAATATTTTCAGCACTGACTGAAGCATCATTTAGATTAACAGTAACACTGATAGTTTTATCTTCAGCAGCAGCATATTTATTATCTCCACCATAGGAAACAGTAATAACTGCATTACCTTTAGCATAAGCAACAATCTTACCATCTTCAACTTTTGCAACAGAATCATTATTCGAAGAGAAAGTTAAAGCACCTGCAGCAGCAGGATCCAAACTAGCACCAACATCTTGTTTATCATTTACATTTAATGAGATTGCATCCTCAACAATGTTGATTGAAGTAGTTATTTTAGAAACAGTTACAATGAAGTTTTTAGTTTCAACAGCATAAGTTTGTCCATCACCTGCAGTCACAGTAATATTAGCAGTACCTTCACCAACAGCAGTGATAAGACCAGTATTAGAATCAACAGAAGCAACATTAGTATCATTACTGCTGTAAGTTACACCAGCACCAGAAACAACACTAACATTAGCCGCAAGATTATAAGTATCACCAATTTCAATTGTAGCACTAGTCGGGTTTACAGTTAACTCAGAGTCAATTAAATTAGTTTCTCTAGTAATAGTTACGCTTGATTTTTGGTTGTCTACGGTTGCATTAACAACATAAGTTCCGTCAGCATCAGCAGAAAATACAGAAGTCAAACCAACATCACCATCAGTTTCAGTTAAAGTACCATTAGTAGTTAATTTAACAGCCCTAACAGGCAATTTATCAATATCTGCTGTATTTCCATCACTCCAAACAAAAGCAGTAACAATATCAGAAGTTTCACTACCAGAAATTTCAGTAGGATTAGCAGTTAAATTAAATTTAGCATATATTGTAGGTTGAGGGAATGAAGAAGAAATTTCCTTAGTCAAATCCACATCATTATAACCCCACCAATTATTATTTAAATCAATATTTTTATTAGAACCTGCAGAAATACCAGTATCATTATTACTTTTTAAATTACTGCTAGAACCAGTATTATATTTAGCAGTATTATTAATAAAAGCATTATAATTAATTAAAGCTGTAGTAGATGTACTTTTACCTGTATTAATATATAAAGCTCCACCTTTACCAGTAGCAGAATTATTTTCAAAAACACAACCAGTTATCTCTAAATTAGCAACATTAGGTGAAGTACTCATATAAAAATTATCCACTCTTACAGCACCACCATAATAACTAGAAGTAGAACTAGTCGCAGCAGCAGGATTTTCTAATTTATTATTAATAAATATAGAATCTGTAATTTTTGTATTAGCTAATGTATAAATTGCTCCAGCATGATTAGTAGCAACATTCTCAATAAACTCACAACCATCAATAGACAAATTATTTAATGGATAACCAGAAGATTTACCTCTATTTATATAAATAGCACCTCCTGCTGGAGCTTTATTATTCATAAATTTCACATCAGATAATGTTAAATTTACAATAACAAATGAAGTAATACCAGTACCCACTTTAATAGCCCCACCATAATAATTTGGATCAGAAGTTCCAGTTCCAGAAACTTTACCATTTTCTAAAGTTAAACTAGAAATAGAAATTCCAATATTGGATTCAGTAACTTCAAAAATACGACCACTACCCTGAGCATCAATAATCACATCATCCATACCAGAACCAATTATTGTAACATTCTTAGTAATAGACAAACCAGATTCAAGATAAGTTCCACTAGCAATATGAATAGTAGCACCATCTGCACTATTAGCTAATGCATCGGCAATTTTATTGTACGGAGCAGTATCACTACCTGTTCCACCATCAGGAGCAGTTATATCTACATAAACGTCCCCAGATTCACTTAACACATCACTAGTATCCGCAGTTGCAGACACAGTGGCATTCGCATCATCCACAGATGAAGCTACAACTGCATCATCCGCAGAGCCAATTACACTTCCATCATCATCCACATCACTTGCAAATGACATTGGAATCAATAAAAGCATCAATAATACCATAAATATCAGCATTACGTGCTTATTTAATTTTAACGACATAATTTTTATTTCCTCCATAAAAATAATAAATACGAAATGAAAATTAATTCATAACACTTTTATGTATATTAGTCAATTATATATAATATTTATGAAATTAATTAATACATTAAAAAACTATGAAAATATATAAAAAAAAGAATAAAATTTAGTAATTATTTAAAAATAAATAAAAAAATTACTATAAATAATAAAATAAAGGATATGTAACTATATTAATAAAGAAAAGAAAAAAATAAAAAAAAGGATTAAAATATCACTAATTAATTGTAATTGTATTAGCAATATTTAAATTATTATATGTCGAAGTAATGATATATTTTCCAGGCAATAAATTAATATTCAGCTTTGCAAGACCATCATCATCAGTCAGGCGGTCATAGAACACTCCATTAACATTGAAAGTCACGTTCTGACCGGAATACGGATTGCCCTGACCGTCCAACAGAGTGGCCTTGAACTGGGTTCCGTCACGATATGACATTGAAATATCGCTGGCGTTCAGTATTGGAAGAACTGTGATGTTGTTGGACACCATATTTCCGCCATACATTGCCGTTATCACGTATTTGCCCGGGGCCAGGTTAATGTTTAGTTTGGCAAATCCGTTTTCATCGGTTGTGCGCACATACATCACTCCGTTGATATTGAATGTCACGTTTTCACCGGCACCGACAGGATTTCCGTCATCACCTATGAGCTGAACGTAATATTGGGAATCGTTTCTGAAGTATTTAACCAGATCACTGTTTTTGGTAATTTTCGGAAGAACTGTTATGTTGTTTGATGACATTTCGCCTGTGACAGGGTTTGTTGCGGTTATTATGTAGCTTCCCTGATTGAGATTTATGTTTAAGTGGGCAAGGCCGTTTTGTGAAACGCTTCTAACATAAATCACTCCGTTGATGTTGAATTTCACTTCACTTCCGTTTTCAAGATACTTTCCGGATGTGTCCCTGAATGTTGCATAGTACTGTGTTGTGTTTCTGAATACTTTAACCACATCGCTTCCGTTTACCGTTGGTAAAACAGTGATGGCAGCGGTTGCATTTGAGCTTAAGTAATGTTCAAGCTGGGAGTTATATGTAACTTTAACGTCGTATTTTCCTGAGTTGAGGTTTATGGCGATTGAAGCCTTTCCGCTTGCATCGGTGGTCCTGTTGTAGGCCACGTCATTAATTGAAATTTCAACACTCTGATTTATCAGGGGATTACCTGACTCATCTTTCAGATAAGCCTCAAATCTTGTTCCGTCATGATAGTACATTTCTATATCGTCTGCTGTTATCTGCGTTTTGACATCGGACTGTATAGTAAAGCTTTGAATTTCATTATCTAAAATAACTGTCATATTGCACAAATCGAACACATATTCCTTATTCAATTCAACATCTTCAGCTGTTGAGTTTATTTCGATTTTTCCAAAAAGATTTGGAATTTGTGATGCAACATCTGTAGTGTTTACCCAGTAAAGGGCGGTTTTTAAGATGTTATTGTCATTGATTATCTTCAATACTCCATAAACTGCAGGTTTAGGGCATGTTACGATATCATCCCATCCCGGACTGTTTGTACCCCACCAGTTATTGTTCAAATCAACCTGGCCGGTTTTTAAAACGCAGCTGTCATCAAGGAGTTTGCAGTATGATATGTTGGCTACACCCTCTTCGATTTCCAGATCATCACCCATGATTGCCTTGTTGGATTCGAATGTTGATTTTGTGACGTTCAGTCCGGTACTTACCATGTTTCCGCCGCCGATAAATATTGCTCCTCCGTAGCCTCCCTCATTGCCTCTGAAGGTTGAGTTTATGATTTCAAGCTTTGATGCCCAGACATAAATCGCTCCACCGTAGTTGTCATTTCCAAGTGCGGAATTTCGGATGAAGGTTGAGTTTATAATGGAGAACCGGTTTCCCTGTCCTTTGACTGCACCGCCGTTTCTGGCAGCGGTGTTGTTTATGAATGTTGAGTTGATAATAGTCGCATTAGCTACATTGGAAACGGCTCCACCGTCTCTTCCGAATGCGTCATTGGCTATAAATAGGCAGTCCTTCACAACCATATTTCCGCTGTTGTCGATTGCGGCTGCGGAACGTGCCGAATTGTTTATGAAAACTGAATTTTCAACATAGAGATTGGCATTGTTGACCACTGCTGCTCCGAATGATGTTGAATATGCATTGATGAAAGTCAGATTAATTAAATTCACGTTAGCGTTCGTATTATTTACATTAAAAATGATTGATTCGTATTTTCCGTCAAGCACTGATGAACCTTCACCAAGTATCGTGACTGATTTAGTTATATTTATTTTTCCCTGAGCATATGTTCCGTTCTTTAAAATTATGGTATTTTTATCATCTCCCACTTCATCCAAGGCTTTTGTGATGTTATAATAGGGATGTGAGATGCTTCCGTCCCCGCTGTCATCGCCGTCGCATGAGACGTATATCGTGTCATTGTTTGCTGATGCTATAGGCATTATCATACATATTGCGAATACAAACAATGCAAATATCAGCAATTTCTTATTTTTTATCATGATTTTCCTCCAAATACAATATGAAAAAATAGTATCATTGATAAAAATTTATAAAACTAATGATATTTAAAAGTAGTTAAAAAAAGAAAAAAAGGATTAGGTTTAAACATCTGAATATAATAAACCTAATGCTCTGTTTGAATATAACAGGATAAATGGATAAACAACTAATGCAGTAATAATAATTCCAACATAAGGAATAGCTGTAATTAAAGCACCGATGAGTCCAATTACGCATGCTATAAGCCATAAAACAATTAAAAATGCAATCAATCTTAAAATACCGATTTCTTTCATGTCTGAAAATATTTCACCAAAGCTGAATGCTTCACCTAATGAATCATATTTGGCTAATCTGCATTGAGCAATTGTTTGGAAAAGACCGAATATGATGAATAGGATTAATGCAATGATAGCTGTAATTGCAATTCCAGCGAATAAGGAATCCCATACGCTTGATGGTACTGTGCTGAAGATAACAGTTACATCAGCATTAGGACCTATTCTAGCTAATTTTTCACTTGAAAACATTTCAGAAAGTGCCGGCATGATAGATACGAATCCAATAATACCGCAAATGATGGTTGGAATAAGCATATAAACAAATGATACAACAAATAATTTTATTCCATCAACAAAGTTTTTAACCCAGTCAAATACAGGAATTTCATCATCCAATTCAATTCCATTTTTCAAAACACTAAGTGCATAACCTGATAAAAGAAATGAAATTAATATTGTTATTATGCTCCACACCAAAGTAAATGTTGAGTTATCAACTCCGAATTGTGCAAGTACAAAAACGAGAGCAGATAATAAAATAAATACACCAACAATTAACAGAGCCTTATAATCGGATATTGGATATTTTAAAGCATCTCTAAAGATTTCGCCAAATTCCATATTTATACACCTTCAATTTTATTACTCAAAAACGAGTACATTAATATTGTTTAAAATAAGTAGTATATAAATTACATAGGTATTTTTAGAATGCTAATGCCAATATTACAACAAAAAATCGCAATATTGGAGAATCATCAGCATATTATGGAATTTTGACAAAGTCAATATTTAACTTCGTCATGTAATAATTGAAATCGCATAATATTTATAATTAACTAAGAGTTAACTGGACTTTATTATTAAGAGGAATACTCATTACTCCATAAATCATTAATTTTCTTATTTTTCTAATTTTACTTGATTTCTCGCCCCCATAGTGGAAATTACGACTTTTTCGCCACTTAAATTTTAAAAAATAAATATGAATTTCTTCTATTTA
>NZ_JAFSNZ010000041.1 GCF_017447225.1 Methanobrevibacter sp.
CCTACTAGCCACGCCCATGGAAGTATTACTAATGATGGTAAAGTGGGAACTGCTGCTAATAAACCATTGATTACAGGTACTAATGGTGTGGTGTCTGCAGGAAGTTTTGAAGGCACTGCTACTAATATTAAAATGAATGGTGCACAATCTGTGGGTTCATTAAATACTTTTGCTCGTGGGGATCATGTTCATCCAGTCGATACCTCAAGAGCACCTACAAGTCATGCAAGTAGTGCAACAACTTATGGTGTGGGTACTAGTGCGAATTATGGGCATAATAAATTAGTTACTAATTTAACGACTGATGATGGGGATGGTTTGGCATTAGGTGCGGGTCAAGGAAAAGCATTAAAAGCATTGGTTGATGCTAAATGGACTACTAATACAACTTTAATAAGTGAAGCTATTGATTATAATGATTATAAAACACCTGGTGCTTATAGGATTTTTGGAACACAACAAACAAATAGTACAAATGCTCCGGACCAACAAGGAGGATTATTAATTGTTTATGATATACCTAATGGTTTTGTTCAAATATTAATACAATATTGGTTACAATCTCCTTCAATATTTTATAGAATTTATCATAATAGTGCTGGATGGAGAGCTTGGAGAACAATTGCTACAACAGATGTTGCAACAAAATCTGTGGATGGTTTAATGTCAAGTTCAGATAAAACAAAATTAGATGGTATTGATACCGAAGCAAATGCATATACTCACCCAAGTGGAACATCAAAAACGGGTAATCCAACATCTAATCAGAGCCCTGGTTTTGGAGGTAGTTTTAAAGTTACACAGTTCACTAGTAATAGTACGGGACATATTAGTGGCGCAACAGATCGTACAATTACTTTACCAAGTTTAGGTACTACATCTACAACAGCTGCAGCAGGTAACCATACACACGATAATGGAGTAAAAACTGTTAATTTAAATTTAAATAGTTGTAGTGGGACTTTTAAATACATGATGATTGATAAAAAGTATATAATATGGCAATTAATTGATGCATCACCAGGTTCATCTACACAGGGTACTCATACCACAGCTGCGACAGTTGGAGAACTGGCTGTCACTGGAGCAGATATATGTTATCACTTTCTACCATATGGGAATGGAACAGGTATAATGGGAGTTAGTCTAGATGCTAATGGTAATATTAGATTAACTCATTATTCTGGAACAAAACACAGTTCCTATGGTAGTGGTGTTTTTATTAGAGATTTTAATTAAATTTATTTATTCTTTATTTTTTTTTGTTGATGACTTATGAAATCTGAAAAGGATACTAGTTTTTGTGATGGTTGTTGTTACCGTAAACACTGCCCTCATGAACTCGAAAAATGCTGCTATTTACACACGAAAACAAAAAAATGCATGTTAAACATTAAAACCAAATGAAAAATAAACTTTTAAAGGAGGAATTCTACATTGAATTTCATAGACTTCATAAAAAACATATTCAGTAATAATAAAAGAAATGCTCGCATAATAACCAAAGATTTAAACAAAATCTTTGGTGAAAAAGATGCATTAGAAATCGCATTATATGAGAATAACTCTCCATTGGTGGATAAAAATTTAAATATTAAAATTAATGGGGTCACATATTCACGTAAAACAGATAATGATGGAATAGCAAGACTAAATGTTAATTTAGGTGTTGGATTATATGAAGCGTTAATATCTTTTATTGATGAAGATTTCAATTATACTTCAGCATACTGTAAAGTAACTGTCAATCCAGTATTATCTACTCAGGATATGAGGATGCAAGAGCATGATGGGTCACAGTTTATTGCAATTGCATCATCAAGTACTGGTGTTAGATTATCTGGTGTTCCAGTAATCTTCAATATCAATGGAGTTAATTATGAAAGAACTACAGATATGGTGGGTGAAGCCAAATTAAATATTAATTTAGGCAAAGGTGACTATAATATATCAACTTCATCATTCAATACTGTTAAAAAGAACACGATACATATAGATGAGAAACCTAAAAAAGTCACAAGAATGGAAGGTACTAACATCACCAAAGCATTCAGTGACAAAACAGCATATCAATGTGCCGTATATGATGACAATGGAAGAGTAGCAGGAAGCGTAGACATCACAATAAATGGTGTAACTTATACCAGAACTCCTGATGAATCAGGATTATATAAATTAAATATCAATCTCCAACCTGGAACATATCAATTAACTGCAAAATATCGTGGTGATGATACTCATTTAGCATCACAAATAATCAACACAATACATGTTGTAGCAGATCCAGTAAAAAAAGAGATAGTTTATAATCCTATTAAAATACAATACCAACCGAACTCATATACCTGCGGCCCGACTTCTTTGGCTATGTGTTCACAAATACTAGGTAAATCAACAAGTATTTCAGCATTCGCTAATGCATGTTATACAACTGGAAATGGAACATCTCCAGCAAACCTTATTGCAGGTGCAAAAAAATTAGGATTCAAAGTAACTGAAATACCACGTAATATTAATGGTGTTAAAGCAGCTATTGATGCTGGAAAGCCTGTACTTGGTCATATCATGACTGGTGGTGTAACCTGTGGTGGATGGCAAGGTAACTTTGGTCATTATATAGTAATCTACGATTATGGAACAGTATATTACTATGTGGCAGATCCAACAAAAGGATTCTATCGTTGTACTCATAGCATGATTGATAATGCAATGAGAGGATATGCTGGAATTAAATATTACAGTGTTGAAAGAATTTAAAATCCATTTTTTATCCGATGAAACAATAAAAAAGAGAATATATTTTGGTAGACTGTCCGTTGGAAGTAATGGCAAACATGAAAACAAATGACATAAAACAATTTAATTTTTTTACTTAGAATTAGTAAATCATAGAGCAATATTTTTTATTAAATAGAATAAATCTTTAATAATCAAAATTTATAATTTTTCTTCTAAAAGAGTATTTTAAACTTTTTTTAGATGGAAACTAATCACTTCATTATTTTACCATAATATAATTTTCTTTTTATTGTTGAGGAAAAACCCATTATTTTTTTTTGTTTATATAAATTAGAAAATTAAAATATTTCTCGAGGCAAATAACATGATTTCAGCAACAGAAAGAAGAATCCAAACCAACAAATTACTAATGGACATCTGTAATTTCAACAAAGACTTATTCGACACATCCACATTAAGCCCCGAAGAAATAAGATACTACAATAAAATCACAGACGGATTCAATAAACAAATACAATTCTACATCGACTGGCTAGACAGTGATGAAGCAAAAAGAATATTTCAAGATTATACTAGATACAACGACCAGGCATTCAAAGAAATAGATGAATATACTCAAGACATCATCGAAGACACCAAATTAACCGCTGATGAAATCATCAATAAAATCTATGATACAGGATTAACAAATGGATACAAAGAAATAAGAAGAACCAAATACTACAATGACGCCACCAAATATGGATTAAAATTCCTACAAAATTATAACTTCACCTTAATCAATAATGTAAATGAAGACTTAAAAAAGCATATTAGAACACAAATCTTCAATGGTATTGTCGCTGGAGAAACAATGCCTGAAGTAGCACAAAAAATACTCCACGCACATGAAACATCACTCACAGGAAAAACACTATCTGCTCGCCAAAGAGCAATGATGATTGCACGTACTGAAACTGCACGTGCAATGACCCAAGGCCGATTACAATCCTACGCCAACTACGGAGTAAGAGAAGTAAAAATATTAACCGCAGGTGATGATAATGTTTGTGCAATATGCAGAAAAGCAGCAGACAAAATCTACCCAATCGACGAAGCCAGCAACTTAGTACCATTCCACCCACTATGCAGATGCAGTGTAACAGCATATATCAGACACGGAATATTACAAGGAAATCCGGATAATAATGTGAATGTTATGTGTTGTATTCCTTCATTTAGTTCTGAAGAAAATAATGTTTATA
>NZ_JAFSNZ010000042.1 GCF_017447225.1 Methanobrevibacter sp.
CTTGAGTAGGAAAATACAATTAAACTCACCCAGAAAATTCATGGACAAAATCCAATACAAAGCACAATGGAACAACATAGACTTCGAAAAAATACCCGCCAATATTCCCACAACACAAAAATGCAGCAAATGCGGATACAAAAACACAAAACTAAAAGGCCCACAAAACTTAAACAAAAGAAACTGGAAATGTCCCGAATGCGGAACATACCATGATCGTGATGTCAATGCAGCAATCAACATCTTTAACGAAGGATTAAAAAGATTTAGCCGTCGGTGCGCCGGTGCAGTAAAATTATCCTAAAAAATAATACAAAATATTTTTTTTAGGTATGCGAATCCCCGTGTCATGAGCGGAGAGGTTCAAGTTTCTTATGTTTTGAATGTTTTAAAAAAACCATCATAAATAAATACTTATTTTTTACTAGTGATAAGCATTGCAGGTTCAGTATTAAGATTTGACTTTATTAGCATCACTACATTCGATTAAAAAAGATAGATGATATAAATCACTTAAACTTAACTTGTTTAATAATTATCATTAAATACTACTAAAATATAATAATAAACATTTGTATCGCGAAACTCATATAAAACAGTTAGAATCAAATAGATTTTAACTTATTTTAAGATTGAATCTTCTTTTTTAGTATAAAAATTGTTCTTCTTTATAAATTGTTGAATAAAAATAATTAGAATAATATTAAATATTATTAATACCTTATAATAAAATAAGTTCTATCACAGAATTATTTATATAATAATATAGTTAGAATCTCTCTGATTCTAACTATTATGATTTACTCTCTTTTTGTTAAATTATTCTTCATCATGGACAATATGGCACGTGCTTGTCTTTTTCCAGTAGCAGTTGTTGCATGTCCTGCATAATGATTCGACTTCACGACCATCAGCCCATTCGCTTAAAAAGGTCGGATTATATACAAACGGACGCTGCATGGATACAAAATCAATATTGGTGCTGTTTATCAATTCATTGATTGAGGCCATATCAGATAATCCTCCTCCAAGAATGACCGGAATATTAACTTTGGATGCAATCTCATCGGCAATGTCAAAGAGGATATTTTTGTTTTCAGAATCCTTTGTGAAGTACTGAGGGGATGACGGCTTTGTAATCTGAATGCTGTCTGCACCTACCTTTTCAAGAAGTTCTGCAATCTTTAACGTCTCCTCGCCGTTTGCATTTATTCTGCAGCTGATATGCAAATCACCATTATCTTTAAGGACTTTAATTAATTCAAGAATCATTTTCGCCCTTTTGAATGTGTCTCCACCATAGTCGTCCTTTCTTTTGTTTTCACTTGGATCAATTACTTTAGCGAAAAAGTAGTTGTTTCCCATATTGATCTGGATTCCGTCAAAACCTGCAAGTGATGCCTTTTTGGCCGCAACGATATAGTCTGACTGGATTTGTCTTATGTCTTCGATTGTCAGGTCATTAACGCTGATGTTGTGGCGTCCGTTTACGTTGCAGTTGACAAAGCCCAGCTGGGCAAGAATAGGAACGTCGTACTGGTGCACAATGCCGGTTAGGTAGTTGAATTCCTTAATGAATGCAGTGCTGTTTATGGAATGTGAATAGTCGCTGAAGCGGTCATGAGGATAGATTGAAATAAGCTCTGTTGTGATTAATCCCACATGGTTCTGGGCAAGCCTTTCATACCTTAAAAATATTTCCGGTGAGAGGTTTCCCATTTCCTTTTGTGATTCCCACAGGCCTGTTCTTACAATGCGGCTTTTAAGCTTCAAGTTGCCGAATTCACACTCATCGAATATGTCTTTCATAATAATCTCCCTAATGATATTTTTGATTTTTGACCTATTAATATGATGCTGTAACTTACAGGTTACAACCTTAGCGATTTTCAATAAAAAGTGAACTTACAAGTTACAACCATCGACTTAATATTCAATGGACAACAGTCAGGTTATACTCATAAATGCATCCTCTGTATTCTCCATATCCCTCAAACATGATGTCTCCGTAATAGTTTTTGCTGCCGCTTTCGGGAAGGTATTTCATGTCAGTAATCTTAAATATGCCTTCGCTGTCTGTTGTGACATTAACCATAACTCCCTCATCGTCTCCTGCCTGATGGTAGAAAACAGTCTGGTTGGCAACTCCCCTTCCATAGGAATCCATCAGAAAACCTACTGCAGTTCCGTTTTCGGGAATTTCAGTTTCATTGAACACTATTGTTGTAGTTATGTCATGGCCCATCTGGAAAAAGAATATCCCAAAGCATATCACTGCAAGAACAGCCAGAATGATTAAAATTTTATTATCCATATTTTATTATTTATCAAATCAGATATAAATAGAAATATGATGAGGGCAATATTGTCCTAAATGAGTATTTTTTAAAATCCGGGTTTTTGCTTATATTTTTAGACGGGAATTTCACACCACACAATTTAAAAAAATAAATCCGTAATTTTTGTATCATTTTTGAAGATAATGGGAAATATATGCCATATATCATTTTAACATTTTCTACAGATATTTTCAGGGATTCACAATCATATATGATGAAATAATGATTATTGTAAAAATCTCAGGTAAATTACTTTTTGATTATAATATTGCTTTAAAGAGGTTATTTTTTAATTTAAAGGTTATATTGTATGAAAAAATACTAATTAACTTATATATGACTTTGTATATAAGAAAAACTGGTATACACTAAAAAAATTTTTTCCGGAAAAGGAGAAAAAATTGGCAAGTAAAAAACGTATGAAAAATCCCATGGATATTTTCATCAAAAGAAATTTTGCATATCTGGGCAAAATCAGTCATGAATTCTACCAGTTACCTGGAGAATTCATTAATTGTGAACCTAACGAATATCCTGATGTCGATGGAACAAAATCCATAGCCGACGTTGTTATTCGTGTGAAAATGGAAGATGGAACAATACAAATTATTGATCTTGAAGATGAATCTTCGAAAGTGAATGACAATACACTCAGAAAAATTCACAGATACAAAATCAATATATCCTATGCTACAAAAAAAACCTGTGATTAGTGTTATTGTAACTCCTATCCATTAGAAAAATGCAGTAGGCAGTTACACTTTTCACAAACGGATATTACAAGACAGATAATCATATCCTTAGCTTCCGCAGATTCATGGAAACGATTAAATAGGATTCTTGATAAAGCTAGAAAACAAGAAACATTCACCAATATTGAAGGTCTTGAGTTAATTAATTTGCCAAGATGTTTTTCAGACAGCCAAGACATCATTGTAGAAAAAATCTGTGAAATTTTAACATATATAAAAATGGAAGATTTTTCAGTTAAAAAAGAATTAATATACTCGATGCAGTGCATGATACACAAATATGCAAAATCAATTGATGATATAAACAGATTAGAGGGGATGATTGGATTGAATCAAATATCAGGAGAAAGAAATTTGGTCTATGATAATATGAGAATTGAACTAACAAGAGAAATAACAAGAGAACTAACAAAAGAGATAACCGAAAGAGTTACGAATGAAGTGATGAAAGAAGGAATAGAAGAAGGAAAATTAATAATTTTGAATGGTTTAGCCAATGATTCGGATAATAACTATACTGCAGAAGAATTATCTGAAAAATTTGGAATAAGTGTTGAAAAAATATTGAATGGAAAATAGATTAATCTTAATCTTTTTTTCATTTTTTTAAATTTTAAAATCAAATTCTGATGTTTCAACTATTTTTGGCAATCTGCCTACAGTACCAACATTATCCGCAGATATTATCAGCACTCCGTCAAAATATTGCCTGTAGTTTTCCGCAGTTTCAAGGCCGTTGGATACCCTGTCCTGCGAGGACTTGCCATATACATCATTGGCTATTCTTGTGGCAAGACCGTCAGCAACAGAAGGGCTTTTTGATATTACTGTGACGCTTTCTGCCTCACCGAAGCTTATTGAATGACCTATTTTTCCTGATGATGTGCATATTCCAAGGGGCTTTTTGCGGGCTTTTATACGGAAAGCTATTTCATTTTTAAGAATCTCATTGTTTGAGTATATTCCGCACAATACTTTTCTGTCATTAATCATGGCAATATCACCGCCATTTTCCACAATGGAATAAACAGTTCCATTTTCAATGAGGTAATTCAGGCACAATTCAGATATTGTTCCTGCTACCGTGGCCATCGGCCCCACATCGGCGCAAAGTGATGATTCACACATTCTTTTAATAATTAGCGGCAAGTCATCATCTGCTGTTTTTATAGGCTCCAGAGATATCTTGAAATCCGGATTTTTCACAATGTATCTTTTCAAATCGGACCTTATCCTATAGATATATCTTTTAAGGTCATGATTGTTCAGATCGCTCGTTAATCTGATGTGAGTTTCTTCGAGATTTATTTCTTCACGATACATTTCATGTTATATTATCTAAATCCTGCTATATATAATTCATCATTTAGCTATTATATTTTATTAGGTTATTATGAAAACTATTAATATAATCAATCAGTAATCTATTTAAAATGATATGTATTTAAAAAAAGTGTTTTTAAATGAATGGCATGTAATGTATAAAAGTAAAAAAATCCCCGGTTAAGGGGAATTGAAATTATCTGAATGAACCGGCAACACGCTTTGCAATGTTTAAATCATCAGAGATTATCTCATAAATATATCCATCCTGATATAACAATACATAAACCGGGTCTTCATGCATAGTCAGCTGAATGCATGACCATTGCCCATAGGAGTCCAGATACATATAGTTGAAGTCATATCTCATCACAAGGTAATCTGACAAATCCAAACCGGAATAATCCCCGAAAGACAGTGATGCATTTCCGTCCCTGTATGCAATATCATATCTGTTCTGTGAGCTTTTAACATTCGCTGATTTTGAAAGTTCAAGTGTGTGGCCATTTCCGCAGTCATAGAATTTAGGCATAGAGATTACGATGCTGTTTGCAATGCTTTGTCCGTTATATGATGCAGTGATAATATAACTTCCGCCCATAAGGTTTATGTTCAGCCCGGCTACACCTTCACTGTCCGTTGCCCTTGTGTAGAATACTCCATTGATGTTTAAGGTCACGTTTTTGCCTGGATTAGGATTTCCCATACCGTCAAGAAGTTTTACTTCATATCTTGTTCCGTCACGATAATCCATATTCACATCATGCCCCTCAAGAATGGATAATACATTAATGTTGTTTGATGCCATCAGGCCATTATAATTGGCAGTTATTATGTATTGTCCCGGTGCAAGGTTGATGTTCAGCTTAACGTGTCCGGATTCATTGGATGATCTTGTGTAGAATACTCCGTTGATGTTGAAGGTTACGTCAACTCCTTTTGCGACAGGGTTTCCCTGAGCGTCAAGTATTCTGATAGAGTACTGTGAATCGTTTTTGTAATATTTTGTCAAATCATTGTTTTCCACAATTGTGGTCAGGACTTTAATCGTGTTTGAATGCTGTTCATTGTTAATGAGATTTCTTGCTGTGATAATGTATTCTCCAGGTGCAAGGTTGATGTTCATTCGTGCAACACCGTTGGTGATTGCTCTTGTATAGAATACTCCGTTTATATTGAATTCTATGTTACCGCTTGCAATCTTATTTCCGTTGGTATCTAAACAGTCAATATAGTACTGGCTTGAATTTCTAAAGTATTTAGTTAAATCATCACCCAGTAATGTGGTTAAAACAGTGATTTTAGCATTACACTCGGCATTGCCGTATGAACATTTGGCCGTATAATTACCTTTAGCCAGATTGATGTTCATTGAAGCAACACCATTTTTGTCTGTTGTCCTGTAGTATTTCTGGCCGTTTATTTCAATTTCAACTGATGCACCAGGAATCAGCCTGTTGTTTCCGTTGATTAATGTTACTGCAAATTTATCCGGACTTCTGTAGTACTTGGTCAGGTTCTGTGCTGTTAAAGTGAAATCAGTGTTTGCGTCAACTGTAAGAACCCCATCATTGATTTTGACCCTGTTCAGATTTTCATTGCATGTAACGTCATATACTCCTTCACCCAGACTGCAATTGTAATAGAAACCTTTTGAATTGTCATCACACCATACATTTTCTGTTGTGATTTGTCTGGTATCCCTGTTTGTGAATTTTACATTAATTGAATTGAACCATTTGAAAAATACAGTGTGTCCTTCACCGTCAATGAACTGGCATAGCTCTATTTTTGTGTTCGGCACAACAACACTGTTGGCAAATACCAGATTTAAATCGAATTTAACCTCTGAAGGACTACCTAAAATTTCGATATCATATCTGTTGTTTGCATTCATCACATTATTTTTCATGATTGTTTCAGGCGCCACACTAACAAAAAAGCCATCATTATTGGAGTTGAAATTACAGTTTGTAATGCTTTTCGCATCAGCTATGGCAGCGTTATTTCCGACTATGTTGTTTGTGAAATCACAATGGTCAATGTCCAAATGCATATATCCGTAGATTGCAGCACCCATACCCTCATTCAAATCAGTGAGGGAGTTTTCAACGAAATTACAATTTTTTATCTCAAATTTCATATCTGATTCATCTTCAAATCCTCCGAAATATACAGCACCGCCCTGTGAAGCCCTATTCTTTTCAAAATAATTATTGGAGATGACTGGTGAAGTATAAGGATAACCTGTTGCAGTCAGTGCAAATATCGCTCCGCCCCGATCAGCAGAATTGCCTATGAATCTTGATTGGGAGATAGTACATGCATACATGTTTTCAATAGAAATTGCACCGCCTGATGAATCTACACCAGTAGCATGATTGTTTTCAAAAACGCAATTGTTTACATTTCCTCCACTAAGCGATACAGCTCCTCCTTCAATTGATGCATGGTTATTCTGGAAAATGCAGTAGTTCAAGTTTGCAACCTCACCGAAAATCGCACCGCCTTCACAGTCAGGAGCAATATTGTTAATGAAGTTGCAGTAGTTGAAGTTATATGTGGATTCAATTGCATGACAGGAGACTGCTGCGCCTCCAGGAACCAAATATCCATTTATATAACCTGTAGTGTATCCGTTGATGAAATTGATGTTGTTGAAATTGTATGTCTTATACATATTTGTATCTATAATGAGTATTGGGGACTTTCCGATTCCGTCCAGAGTGTGTCCGTTCCCGTTAATTGTAATTGATTTTGTGATTGTTACTCCCAAAGTCGATGATTCGGAATAGGAGTAATCCTTATCCAGAGTTATTGTTGAGCCTTCTCTTGCCTGATTAATTTTACTTTGAAGTTCCGTGAACGTTCCGGGACTTGCGCTTAAATTTGTATCATCAGTAATTTCCAGGGTTTCATTTACATCTTCACCTGCAGATACCGCTGTAAGTGAAATCATGAAAATGACCATGGAAATTAAAATTATCAGTTTTCTGTTCATAATTTTAACCTACTGTTATTAGATGATTTTAAGTTTGTTAAAAGAAGTATTTATTTTATATTAAAAAAATGAATAAAATCCCCATGAGGGGGATTTAATAACTAGCTGAAGCTTTCAACTACACGTTTACCTAAGTTTAAGTCATCACAGTAGATGCTGTAGAGGTATCCGTCAGCGTACCATAAGGTATACTGTGGGAATCCGTCTGAAGTCAGGCTGCCCATGTTGAGTATTGCCCATCCACGGTATGATCCCTGGCTTCTTGCACCGTAGCTTATGTAGTAGTTCAGGGCTTCGTTTACTGCACTTGAATCATAGTTTGAATAGTCATACTGTACGTCAAGCTCTGCTTGTCCATCAGAATATGTGATGAAAAATCCTCTTAATGCTAGATCCTGATTTTGGCCTTCCTCTACATTCACATCACTAGGAACTGAGAGTTTATGGCCGTTTCCACAGTCATATGTGTTGATTAAAGCTTTGATGTTTATTGTATTTGCACGGCCCAATCCGTTGTACATTGCGGTTATGATATATGTTCCCGGACGCAGATTAATGTTTAATCTTGCAATACCCTGAGAATCAGTTGTCCTTTGATAGAGCACTCCGTTGATGTTTAGGGAAACGTTCTGGTTAGGATAAGGGTTTCCTTGTCCGTCAAGCAGTTTCACTTCATATTTGGATCCGTCCTGATAATCCATGTTGACATCTTCTCCGAAGAGGATGTTAAGCACATGAATATTGTTTGAGGTTAAAAATCCGTTGTAGTTTGCAGTTATGATATAGTCTCCCGGAGCGAGATTGATGTTCATTTTCACATAACCTGATGCATCTGAAAATCTTGTGTAGAATACTCCGTTGATGTTGAATTCAACTGAAACGTTAGCACCCACAGGATTTCCCTGAGCATCCAATAGTCTTACGTAGTATTGGGAAGCGTTTTTGAAGTATTTAGTCAGGTCGTGGTTTTCCACAACAGTAGGCAGTACCTTAATTGTGTTTGAGCTTTGCTGGTTGGTCTGAGGGTTTCTGCCTGTTATGATATATTCGCCAGGACTGAGATTGATGTTCATTCTTGTCATACCGTTGTCGTCGCTGTATCTTGTGTAGAAGACCCCGTTGATGTTGAACTCGATTGCAGCGTTTTTCATCAGTACTCCGTTGGAATCACGGCATTCGACGTAGTATTGAGTTGCGTTTCTAAACATTTTTGTTACGTCACTGCCTTTGATTGTGGAAAGTATTGTGATTTTTGATATGGTTTTTTCGCCGTCATATTCGATTACCGCATCGTATTCGCCGGCACCGAGGTTGATGTTCATTGTTGCAGTTCCGCTGCTGTCGGTTGTTCTTTTATATGGCCTTCCGTTAAGGGTGATTGATACTTCAGCATCTTTGACTGGGTTTCCGTTGCCGTCAGTTACTGTAATTGTAAGAGGCTGTGAGTTTCCAAAGTATTTTGTCAAATCAGGTGCGTTTATGCGGTCGCTTTTTGTTTTTCCAACAGTCAGTTTTCCGGAAAGTACTCTGCAGTCACCTGCAATTTCAGCAGATGGGCTTCCTGTGATGGTGTATGTTCCGTTTGCAAGAGCCACATCATAAATGTATCCGTACTTTTCAGAATTGTAATAGAGTTCTCCGCTTGCGGCTAAAGTGTTTGCGCTGTCATATATTTCATAATTAATGTCATCTGCTCTGATGGTGTTACCTGAATCATCTGCAAAGGCAGCTATTGTAACTGAATCACCATTTTCTGCAGTTGCATTTACAAATACCAAAATAACAGTGGATGATATTGGAGTGTCGCCTTCAAACCAGATTTTCCATGGATATGAAGATGTCATGGTATTGTTTTCAAGATATAGTGTTCCGTCAGTCTCATCATTATCATCATAATAGTCGATGAATTCCATATTGGCATTGGCTGATGTATAAATGTTGTTTATTGATTTGAAATCGTTTGTTGCAAATATTGCGCCACCGTATTCTTCAGCGGAATTGTCTGTAAATTTTGAGTTTGCAACGTTAAGCACAGCTCCACGGGATGAAACTATTGCTCCACCGTAATTGGCGGTGTTTTCGCTGAATTCACACTGATATAATATTGTGGTATTTTCTTCAGCATATATCGCTCCGCCCCCATCTGTTGCTTCATTTTCTGTGAAATTCGTATAATATATGATCAGTTCCTTATTTGCATATATCGCTCCACCGTATTCTGCCTTGTTGTTTATGAATTCACAGTTTATGATTCCAAGTGCTCCGCTGGCATATATTGCTCCGCCGACAGTATCATCATCTAAATTTACAACATTTCCGTTTTTGAATGTTAGTCCGGCCAGGATTACGTCGTCTTCACGTACCCAGAATATTCTGGACATGTCTGATGCATCGATATAATGGCCGTTACCGTAAATGGTGAGAGCCTTATCTATCTGCATTTCGCCGCTTCCCACATAGTTTTTGGTTAATGTGATGTTGTCTCCGGGACTTGCATCATCAATTAGTTCCTGCAGTTCTATAAAGTCTCCTGTTAAATCATATCCTACAGTATCATCATTGGCAACTGCAACGGAATCTGTAGCGTTGATATCATCGCTTGCAGATACACATCCCATTGAAATGATGAATATCACGAGAATTGTGAAAATTAGTTTTTTATTCATATGAATCTCCTGTTTTTTGAAAGTTTTATTCCCGAATTTTAAAAAAAAATGCTGTTAATGTTTAATTAACAGCATCATATTGTTTGGCTTAAGCAGGTTTATATGTATCTGCTATAGCTTTAAGTTCCTGTAAGTCTTCACCCTGGAGACTTATGAGTTTAGTTCCGTCATGGTAAGCTAAAATGTAGCCTGTCATGGTTTCATTATCGTCAGTATCTGATGTTACAGTGCTTAAATCGATAATGGTCCAGTTACCGTATTCTCCACCTAATGTAGCACCGTCATTGTTAACCCAGTTACGTGCGTATTCTGATGCGCTGTCAACAAGCTGGGAACCGGTTGAAATGTCTACAAAGAAACTCATGGCATCGGTACTTACGATGTATGAGTTCATGCTGTATCCGTCTTCGCTTGTTGTGAAGTTTACGACTGATGCGTTTGCAGGAAAATCAAGTGTAAATCCGTCAAATGTGTATGTTTCATTAACCACTTCAGGTTCTCCTCCTCCTAAAAAGTCGAAGATACCTGCACTAACTACGTTTAAGCAACTAACTACAGCGATAAGAACTATAAATAGTGCCAATAATTTTTTCATATCCATTTTAAAATCACCATTTGAATATTTTTATTTAAAAAAGAGTTTGGTTTTATATGTCTAGTGACAGCAATATGAGGTATACATGCATAGGGTTTGCTTTCATAAAAAATAGTGTAATCAAGAAATTCCGTCTTTCGTTTCATTTTAGGTAATTTGATTTGCAATGCCTCAAACATTCTCTCAAGAGAATACGATGAAAGCATCCAATTCATGAACAATTTTTTATACATTTAACAAACCTCACAAACACATAATATTATTTTTATGAACATTTACATATATAATTTACTAAATGATTTGTTCATATTTAGACATTGATAAATTATTAAATGTTTATAATAGTATTTTAGAAATTATGTGAATAATGTTAAGTTAATGCTTGAAAACTTTTAAATGATTAGTTTTCTAATCTCTTCGCTGAGTCTGTCGCTGAACTGCTTTTCGCAGGGTGCGATGTTTTTGTAGAACTCTTGTTCTATTGAAATAATTTTAGGCTCTATTTTTATGTAAAGTCCGTCGCCTAAAATCTCATTTATGACAAAAAGAGCCTTTCTGATATAGTGTCGGTATGTTTTTGTTAAATTTTCATCACTTAACAGGTAATCCAATATGATGCATATAGATATGATGTCTGCCAGCTCAACAGCAGGATAGCCATAACATTTAAGTTCTTTGATTAACTTGTCAAGCAGTACTTTGAAGTATGGTGACGGTTTGAGTATTAATAATTTACTCAGGTAGAGATCAATTATCCTAACACAACCTTTCAAACAAAAGCGCTGTTACTATGCAGTCCGGGTCTGTTAAGGGTATTATAATTTCCTGTTTTTCTCTGAATTCTTCAATAATCTCATCGAACATTTTGAAAACCTCAAGTGATATTTTGAAGTTATAAATATAAATAAAATGTCCGAGAGCATTTGAACAGTATTAGAGCCAGAAGAAGAAATATCTGTGTGTCGGTCTGGATGATTTTTGATACTCCTCATATTCTATTTGGGCTTCCTCCTGGGCAAGCTGATCCTTATAGTCATTCAAAGCTTCGTTAAGTTTTGATGAAAACTCATCTGTTGACATTGTCTGTGCCGGAGTGCCTGCAATGAGATTTGTGATATCATCATTGACGTAGGTGTCATTAAAACAGATTAGAAATATTGTGTTTCCTGTTGCAAAATAGACTGTAGTGTAGTCTTTTGACTCATAGGTCTTATAAATTACCACTGCATCATGGCCGGCGATGTTTGCATATTCTGCGGAATTTGCATTGATGATATCGTCACCATAGTTGATTTTGAGGTTTTTGTCATAATCCAGAGACAATATTCTGAATGTAAGTCCGCTTTGATATACATATGATGACTCCTTAAGGGTGCCGTGCTCATACTGTGAGGGTATTTCAAAGTCCACTCCCTTGATTGTAACATTTTCCGCTGAAGCCATTGGAATAATCAAAAGAAAAATCAATAATATTGGAAGAATTCGTTTAGCTATTGTCAGTTTAATCACCTTGTGTATATTATGGGAAAAGCAGGTATATAAATATTCTATACAAAAGGTTTAAAGGATGGTGAGCTATTCACCATCATCTTCAAAAAAAGAATTTTCAATTTCTGCTTCATCACAGTGCTTTTTGACCTTAGCCAATATATCAACAACGTCATCTTCAGCCAGGTCTTTAGCAAAGTAGTATACTACCGGTATGATATCGTTTGAAGCAGTAATTAGCATGTAATTTGCTTCAGGCATTACAACGCTTTTGGTGCTGTAAAGCTCGATATCAGCTATGATTTCATCTGCACCACCAGCCACCTTGATTTGGGCGTTAGCATATTTCTCTTCCAGGGATGAAATGATTTCATCATCTGTCTTTTCGATAGGTTCAAGATCCAGGTCATTGAGTTTTTCCTTGAATAATTTTGCATTGTGCAGTTTTTCCTGGATTTCTGCCAGTTGCTGTTCCAACTGCTTTTCATCTTCCAGAAGAGAATTGATGAAGGCTTCACTTCCATTGTTGAAGTTTTCATATAACTCCAAAACCTCACGTGCACTTAAGATGGAATTGTTTTTGAAAAATTCCTTGGTATGTGCTTTTACACGGATGCTTAGAGGTTTGAGTTTTTCTTTTTTTGTTTTGACTTCTTCTTCGAAGGGCATGAACTCACGTCCTAACTTGTGAAGTGATTCGATTCTTTCACGAAACATTTCTTCAAATTCTTCACGGGTAAGTTCATCGGGGAATTTAAATTCAAATTCGCCCGGCCTGTATGATCCTCCGAATTTGTCATTTCCAAATCTGAATTCTTTCGGGTCTTTATCATTCATATATAAAACTCCTTTAAGTTTACATTTTTCAAATTTGTGTACACAATTAAATGTAGGAGTTTATAGTATATAAATGTTTGTATTCATTTTTAAAAAAAGTATACTTTAAATCATTCAGTAAAATTTTGAAAAAAATAGTTAAAATCAATGTCTACAACATGATTGAACATGTTGGGACAATTAGACATTGATTAAATTTCATTAATTCTATTAAATAATTATACAATATTAATTATTTAAAAATTACGATAAAATGAGTCAGTACAGCTGCAACTCATTTTCCAAAGCCTTGGCTTCCTGACGGTTTTTCTCCTGTTCTTCGGCAGGAGACAAATCATAAGGCCTTGTAAAGAACAAATCAATGTCATTAATCACTTCACAGATTGCCATGTGAACAAGCTCCTTTAAGGCCAGAGACTTCTGGATATCAGTCATGTCATCCTGTGAATAAATCCTTTCATAATCATTATTATAATCATCAGTGATTTTTTTCTCGTTTAACTGTGCTTCAAGAGTGTCCCTGTCATACTTTTCATCACTTAATATTAAGAAATTAATCAAGGATTCCTTCTCCTCAGCGTAATCCTTTCCAGGATTTGCTATGACGTTTCTGAAATACATGTTGACTGACTGGAAAATGTCTCTTGCCTCACGCCCATCCATCAAATCGCCTGAAATGATATCAAAAGCTGAAGAAATATAATAAGTACCGTCTTTGAATCTGGTTTCAAAGGCCAGATTTATCTCTTCATCCCCCACATACTGTATCAGTTCAATATTTTCCTCGTTTTCGAATGTCTCTTTTGTCAGTTCATCATTTTTCAGCTTGTAATTTGAACCCGGACTTTTCAAGGTAGTGTTAATCTCTTCAATAAAGTCCAGTGTAATCGGTGTAAAATTAGTCTCACTCATTTTATAATCTCCCCTGATATTAATTATATAATCATCTGGTTATGAACTTTTTCCTTTGGGTTTCGATGAAATTGTCAACTTCCAGTTTGATGTCAGCCAATGCAATTGCGGGTTTAAGCTCAATGAGGGCGTTCAGGGCTATCAAAACGCCTATGGCCTCCGCCATAAATATGTTTTTAAAGCTTACTGACTGGTATGAAATCATGAAATTGCCGTTCAGATGCTGTGCGATTCTGAAGTTGGGATTGATGAAGTTAACCTTAAGCTCGTTTATTAACTTAGCGCCTTCAGTCAAATCCTCAAAGCTCAGCTCCTTTTTATAATCATCAAGAAAATCAAAATGAACATCATATTTGGAGCTTTCGAAATACTTGTCAACAAGCAGATAGGCCACAAAAACCTCCATATCCGAAATCTGATACTTGATATTGTTTAATACAAACTCCATTTACACCACTACAACATCTGATGAATGTGACTCGCCATATACATCATCACCCCCGAAATCGGAGTTTACGGTATATGATCCGTCAGCTAAAGTTAAATTGATGCTTGCGGTTCCGTTGCTGTCAGTCTTTAATGTATATGTATTGTCGTTGATGGCGACAGTTATGAACTTGTCAGATAAATTGTTTCCGGCTTCATCTGTCAGCTGTACGCTGAAAGTGTCTGAATATTCAAACTGTGAAGAGGAAATCATGACAAGTGAAGTTGCAGTCTTGGTGTCATTGGCTGAAAGCATAAAACCTGCCAAGACAATAAGAAATATGCATAAGACCGCCACAGCAATCCATTTGACAGGATAGGACTTTTCAACCCTTGATCTTTTGATATAACTTCCGCATTTGGAGCAGAAAAGCGAATCGTCACTTATGATTTCACCGCAATTTTTACATTTTCGAGCCATATTGATAATATTGGTTTTACATTGTTAAAAAGCTATTGCACAATTATATAATGTTAACAAATACCAATAATTGATGCACACTACATTAACGAAAAAGTAGTTAATGGTAAAAATATAACATCGCCATCCTTTTTTATAAGATTTGTTGTTGATGAAATGACGATTCCATAATCACAGCCGTATTTGTTCATTGATTTTTTCACCTGACTTTTGTCCTTGTTGCCAATGCCTACCTCAACAGCCACTCTGTTTCCTTCAAAGGTAGTTAGGATAAAGTCTGCCATTCCTTTTCCTGTCGGTGCAAAGATGCCATGCGGCTTTGAGATAGTGTTTTTCAATCTGAAAAATGTGGATGCTACATAGGTTTCAGCTAAAACTCCAAGATAATCTCTATTGTTCGGATTATGCTTTCCTAGAGTGAAATTGATGCTTGCATTGAGTGTAGGTGATAAGAAATAATACTTGCTTGGGCTTCTTATCATTTTAGATGCTCCTCCGTAAGGCTTTATATGGAAAATCAGATGAGTCTTTTCCAGAATATTCAGCAGTTCTGTTATGTTAGATCTTGAAGAGCCTATATCCTTTGACAGATTGTTAACGGATAAGCCTCCGGGCTTTTGGGTTGCCATAAATGACAATATGTTGAATATAATCTGTTTTGTATTCCCGTTGTATGCCTTGTAATGCCTTACGTCATTTTCAACTACCCTTTCAATGAGTTCATAAATCTTTCTATGGGTATTAATCTCACTCAGGTTCAAAGATAATGGAAATCCTCCGTATAAGAGGAAGTATTCAAATTCTTTCATCAAAGGCTTTTTTAAAACAGAAGCTGATGTAATTAGATTTGTTTCTTTTTTTGATGCATTTTCAATATTTCCGGTTAAGAACAAATCAATCAAATCAGATGAAATATTGATATCGGCAATCCCATATTTCAGGTAAAGATATTCCTGAAAGTTCATTGGATATATTCTCTCAAACATTGTTCTTCTGACTGAATTAAGATTAATCTCTAAATCCAATGCGTTTGATCCTGTAAAAATCATGAAAACTTTCTTTGACTGGTCATATATTGCCTTTACTGTCTTTGACCAGTATTTATCTTCCTGAGCCTCATCAACTAAAAGGAAAATCTCCTCATCCAATGTTGCAAGATACCTGTGGTGTATATCTTCAACAAAGATATCAACCAGATTCGAAATGTCTGATTTTTTGAATGATTTCAGCTGGTCCAAAGAAAGGTAGAGGATTCTGTTTTTGTCAATTCCCTTTTCAATCAGATATTCATATGCCTGAAAGAGCAGTGTGCTTTTTCCTGTTCCTCTCAGTCCGGGCATTATCATGAGTCTGTTTTCTCTATATCCTCCTAAAAAATCATCCAGATTGTTTTTTATGTTAGTGAATGCATTGCGGTATAGAAACTTTTCATTGTCATTTTTTAGAAAGTCATCGGCGATGTATGGGGTCGTGTTAATCTGTTTTATGATATAAGTTAAATAATCTTCTCTAGTGTTCATGTTTTTCACCTTTCTTCTCATGTATTAATATGACTACAAGTAATATATAAATACTTGTACTGAAAATAGTACAAGCAATATATAAAACCTTGTATTCTCAACACTACAAGTAAATTCCAGATTTGTAAAATCGTAATAATAATTTTTGAAAATAAATTATAAAATGCAACTGTGTGAAAATATTAAAAAGACATATTTAATTACTAATATAAAAAAAGAGGAGTTTAAAAAACTCCTAAAAGTGTTTAAATTTTATTTTCTTCTTCTAATGTTTATACCTAAAAGTGCTAAAACTGCAAGAAGTACCAATATCGGATTACCGGTAGTCTTATCATCACTTGCAATGTCAACAGGTTTTTGGACTGTTTTGTTTTCATCCGCAACAGGAGGCACTATATCAGGAATAACTGTAATAATGCCTGTTCCGTTAGATGGATAATAACGATTGGTTCCGTTGAATGAGACTTTAACATCATAGTTGCCGTCATAATCCATAGGAATTGTCCAGTCAACACTGCCTTCACCGTTGATGATTTCAACAGTCTTTTTAGTTCCGTCAGGCAATTCGACAGTAACGTTTCCGTTAAATACAGATCCGTCACGAGGAACAACCTTAATTGGAATAGTTACATTGTCATCAGGCTTAGCAGTAACATTACCAACAGTAATATCTACAGGAATCTTAATAACAGTAACAGTGCCGACGCCTTCGGAAGGCAAGTATTTATCATTACCTGCAAATCTTACGGCGTCATTGTAGACATCAGGTGTGTAATCAGCAGGAACATGCCATGAAACATTACCAGAACCGTTAATGATTTCAACAGTCTGATTGGAACCATCAGGTAAAGTAATAGTCACATTACCATTAAACGGTTTGTTATCATCTGCAGTCACATTAATCGGAATAGTAATATCCGTATCCGGATAGGTTGTAATGTTTCCAACACTGATATGGGTTGGAATCTGCAATACAGTAATTGTACCTGTTCCATTGGAAGGCAAGTACATATCATCACCGATAACATTGATTGTGTCATTGTACTCATCTGGAGTGTAATCCTCTGGAATTGTCCAGGTGATATTTCCCGTTCCGTTAATGATTTCAACAGTCTGATTGGAACCATCAGGTAAAGTAATAGTCACATTACCATTAAACGGTTTATTGTCATCAGCTGTTACATTAACAGGAATAGTAACATTTTCTCCAGGATAAGTTGTAACGTTTTCAATGCTTACATGTGTAGGAATTGGAATTACAATAATAATACCTGTACCATTGGAAGGCAAGTAAGTCTCATTTCCAGGGAAGGTAACTGTATCGTTATATTGTGGAACGTAATCTTCTGGAACTAGCCAAGTAGCATTTCCAGTACCGTTAACGATTTCAACAGTCTGATTAGAACCATCAGGCAATGTAATAGTCACATTACCGTTAACTGGTTTGTTATCATCTGCAGTCACATTAATCGGAATAGTTACGTTTTCACCCCTTACACCAGTCACATTAGCCACTGAAGTGTGAGTAGGAATCGGCAGTACAGTAATAGTTCCGTTTCCGCTGGATGGGAAGTATGAAGCGAAAAGACTCGGCTTTTTGAACTTTTTGAAGGAAAATTCTGTGCTGTATATAATGATTTTAATTTATCCAATAATTTTACTGCATTATCATGCCATTAATCTTTCTCAACTATTAATGCAATAATATATGATGCATCTGCAAAAATCAAGTTATCACCATTTCAATCCTTTTGATCCTCTTTTTTTAATCTCAACGCTGTCATATGGGAGTTTTACTTTTATTAATGAAATGATATCTTTTTCTTCAATCTTTTTGGATGATGGCTTTTTTTCAATAATCATTTAAATCTTCCTTCAATTATCAAATATGAGAATTTTAGTTATTTTTCTGATTTGTATTACAGATTAAATATATCTTTCGCAATTAACTCACAACACTACAAGCATTTAAAAAAAATAAGAAAAAATGTCAGATTATGCAGTCGTCCATAAGCGAGAACCCTTCATCATGAGCCAAATCATTAGAAATGTTTGACTCATACAACGAATCCTTAAGGATAACCCATGGAAGATTCAGCTCTTTGACCTTTTTTTCCAAAGAAAAAAGTTCTGAATCTGTTATTTCTGTTTCCTCAAATTTGTAAAGCCAATATGACTTTTTCGAATATGTTTTTCTATGATAAACATTTAAAACGCCACTTCTCATGACAATCACCTAATTATAATTTTGAACTTTGATATTTAAGGTGATTGTGCGAGAGCATGTGAACAGTAATATTTTTAAAAAAAATTTCGAATTTGTTAAGATTATGTTAAGAATATGCTATGAGTATGTTAAGACTATGTTAATGGTATGTTAAGGGTATGTTAAGAGTATGCTACGAATTTGTTACGAGTGTGTTACGAGTTTGTTAAGGGTATGCTACGAGTGTGTTACGAGTATGTTACGAGTGTGTTACGAATGTATTAAGTCTGCTTTTCTTATTGAAATGTTGTGTTAAAAAATTCATCAAAAATAACAGAAATTGGTCCAATAATTATGTAGACACTTAAAAACAGTTTAAAAAATAAAAAAAGAAGTGAAAAATATCTTGAACCTATTTGAATCCAAGACTGTGTATTTCACCGGTTCTTATATCAACAGTCCTCATGTAGCCGTCCTCATATTCCTGTTTGACCGTATACTGGTCAAGGTAATATCTGTTCGTTTCAGGATATGGATCATTGGACGGAGGCAGATTGTTGATGTCATACATTGTAGATGAAGACTGGGAAGTGTCTGATGATACTGTTGCGACAACTTCCTGATTGATGGTCAGTTTCTGCTGCGCGTGACTTTCACCGTATTTCTCACTTCCGCTGTAAACAACACTGACATTATACTCGCCGGGGCTTAAATCCAAACCGATAGTGGATTCGCCGTTTGAATTTGTCCGGGCAATTTTTTCCATGACCACTTTGCCGGCGGAATCTGTAACAGTAATATTTACCGCCTCGTTTGACAATGCTGTATTATTCAAATCGGTTAAAAGGAGAGATAACTTTCCACCCTCATTCTGTTCACTTTCACTTGTAATTATAACTTTAACGGGATCTTTTGTATCTGCAGGGTTTAATAATGTAACTCCAATTGCAGCTGCAAGAATAATGATTATTACAAGCAGTATTATGATTATCTTATTATATTCCATTTTTAATCGCTCCTGATTAATTTTTTCGTGAAAACTTAGCCATATACCTTTCAAGCTTTTGAGGGTTGCTTAAGGTTTCACCAATGCCTGATGTCAGAACAATTCCAAAGGCTTCAATGAGATTATCATCATCAAGCCTAGAATCGATTTCAAGGTCTAACTGCTCATAGTTCGGTGCCATATTCAGTGAAAGGAACTCATCCTTGATATCTTCCCTTAAGTCCTCGTCGATGAACTTCTCAAAAATATCATTGATGTCATAGGCAAGGGTATTAGCTATGAGCAGGCAATAGTCAATATCCTCTTTTGAATATAAGTGTGATATCTCATCAAGCTTGTAGTTGAATGATGAGTAGTCCTGAAAACCGAAAAGGGCAAATCTTCCCTCGACAGTATGGGCGCAGAACTCATCCATAAGATAGTTCAAATCATCCTCCAGAAGCATCTTTATATAACTTGAAATGAGCGGAGTGTCATCTGTGTCAAGGATTTTCATAAGGATTTCCTTTAAGATTTTCTCGACAATGAAATGTGTCAGCTCATGGATGATTGAGGTGATGATAAGAGGACTCGCCAGCCGGTCATCAATCTTGATTTTGTTGAATGCATATGATCCAAGAAGCCTTCCCCTTGATTTATATGTGATATCTGCAAATGACTTTGCGAAAAGCAGAACCTTATCCTTTGTCTTTATCTGGTTTAGATTTATTGAATTAATCTTAATCGCATTGATTAAAAGCAGCTGGCTTGACTGAGTGATGTTATCAAGGATATTTTTATAATCTGTGATTGTGATATCGCATCTTATGATTTTTTCAATGTTTTCATCCGTGAAAAGCTCCTCTGCGGAATTGATGCTGTTTTCATGAGTGTTTTCTATTGGATATGAAAATTCAATGTCTTTAACATTAAATGATGATTCAATGCCCCTGCTGTAAAATGCCCGTTCATGACGATATTCCATGTCCATTAAAGGCCTTTGGGCAAAAATTACGGCTTCACCCTTTTGAATTTTAATGAAACGTGTGAATTCTTTTTGAAGTCTGGCATATATTGAAACCAGAAAGTCCAAATCGGTTGTGAGTTTAGTGTCATCTAATTCGTCATAGCTATATTTTTTATCAATTATTGAATATGAATCATCATAATAATTAAGCGTAAAATCATTTAAATCAATGGTCTTTAGAATACTTATCAGTTCCAATTCGAATGATGTATACTCAGAGTAAATTTCAAGCCTTGGAACAAGAGAAAGGTGAACTTCACAATTTTCACAGTCAAAGCTGTACTCAATTTGAAGTGATTCCTGGGAGGAATCAAAGGAATCATGAGTTATGCTGATCCAGGGATTTAAAGCCCAATTATTTTTACCGCAGGATGCCTTAACGGAAAAATCCTTTAAACTCGGGAATTCTTTTGGCGTATTTTTGCTGAATTTCTGGGCAAAATCGCTTCTTTTGAATTCTTTTGTCCTTTCTAAAGGATAAGTGTCTAAAATCTCTCTAAAGTAATTGGCCAACGTCATTAAAATCACTCACTTTCCAATGCATCTAAGCATAACTGGATATTATTTTTGATTGTCGGATCATCGGGAACTAAATTATGTGCTTGGCTAAAGCATTCCAGTGCTTCCTTGAAGTTTCCAATTTGGGAAAGCTCAACTCCACGGTTGTTTAAATTAATTGCTTCTTGTTCAATCTGTGCCATGCCTGCAATTCCTGCAGCTATAAAAGGTAAAAAGCTGATAATTACACCTCTTTTAATTATTATCTTATTTATTATAAATTATTTTTCCATCATATTAACCCAAAGACCCCCAATAGATTTCACCAGTATCCGGGTTGTACATTCTTTTGTAGCTGTGGCCATCATCATCAGTCATGGTAGGCTGTGAATGAGTGTATGCCCAACTGTCACCACCCTGCTGTGACTCATCCCACCTTTGGATATATTCATCAGAGTTGTATTCAGGATCTTCATTTACACTTTGGGAGCTTTGCTGGGACTGTGTAGGTTCATCACTTTCATCTAGAGTCCAGTTGGTAATGTTAACACTTGAATTAGTCGTATTGTTAACAATATCTGTTTCACTTTGAAAGTTTATGTCAAAGACAAAAATGCCTAAAACAATGACTGCAATACAAATAACTGCAAAAATAAGTTTTCTGCTCATATTAATCGATGACCTTTATCTTATGTGCTGAAAACCATCCACCAACAACATCACCGATTTGTGTCGGCTCAGTTGATTTTTCTGTGTTTGCAAATTCACCTTCCAGATATACGGTATGGCCTTCATAACCAGCTAAATCATGAGAAGATGGATTTCCCTGTAAGAAGAGATACTGATCACCAACACGGATAACATCATAATCATATGATGAATAATAAAAAAAATAGGGTAAATTCCAGTCAGTTGTACCAATATATTCACCTGTGAACTTTACCTTCTCATGGGCAACAGGGTTTGCAATATAACTGCTGTCAACTTCCTTATAAGGAGTTATAAATTTGATGATGCTTGGTGAAGCTACAATCAGGCAAAGAAGGACAAAAGCCAAAACCAAAATTATAAAGTTTTTTGAATGAATAAATCTGTTTAATCCATCAAAAAAGCTACTGACTTCAACTTTACCCCTATCTAACACATCTGAAGCTGTGTTAATGAGAGGATTCTCCAGTCTTACCCCACATTTTGGACATATTTCTGCATTTGCATCAATCTTTTTGCCACAGTTATGACAGAATTTTGTTTCATTTTCATTTTCACTTACTTTAAATCCACATGAAGTGCAGAAATTGGAATTATTTTCTAATTTTTCACCGCACTGTGAACAGTATCTTGCATCCATTAAATCACACCTAAAGATTTTATATTAAATAAAATCCCAACAGTTATATTTCAAACCTCATTTTTCATTAGAGACTAAATTCTTCAATGATATATTGTGATTAAAACTATATTAAATTTGTTAATCATGATAAACTCCAGCTTCCTCATCCCAAGCATCATGAGAGCCAATATAATGACCGCCATGCTCTGGCGTGTATGTCCAACCATAATATTCTGCCTGCTCTCTGGTAATACCTCCGGAATCAACTTCCGGACCTATGGAATCGCTTGAAGATGAAGTTGAAGTTGATACTGATTTTTGAACTTCGACAACTTTCTGTTTGATTTCCAAATTGGTTAACAAAGATGAATTTTTTAATTTATCATTACCATCAAAAATTACAGTTACTGTGTAATTTCCAGGAGTTAATCCATTTAATGATATATCACATAATCCATTGTTATCCGTCTGTCCGGATTTATTAATTACATCACCGTTTTGATCTTTAAACATTACAACTATTGAAGAATTAGAAACAGGATTTTCATTCAAATCTGTTAATTTAATAGACATTGATTCATTTTCTGATAAGGAAGTGCTACTTTCCATTACCAGTTTAGTTTCTTGTTTTTGCATATTTGGGATTGCAGACATAATACCAATGATTAAAACAATTAGTATAGCCAGTAATATTCCTATTGTTAATTTATAATTCATTTAATTCACCATAATTAATTTTTTAAAACCACATTCATCGAATAAATTTCAACGAGTAAAATTATCATCCTTACAGTTTCCTTTTACTAAATTTACTCCACAACTTTGACAATAGATGAATAATTACTTCGTATTAATAACAAAAAGACAGGAATTACCTAAACATTTTATCTAGTTTTTTTGGTTTAATCTCATATTTTTCATTAATAACTTCATTTATTTTATCAAGTTTTTCTATTCTTTCAAGTTTTTCTTGTTTTTCCATTAGTTTCTTTCTTTCATCATATTTTATTGCTAATTCTTTATCTTTCATTTCAGTTTTGTTAAACAAATCTTGATTTAAAATAATCCATGGTAAATTCAAGTTCAAAACTTCTTTTTTTAATAGAGGGATTGATCTTCTTTTAATGGTAAAATTATTTTCAGAGCCTTTGGAATAATTATATTCCCATTCATTATTTAATGATACCCTAAATAATCCAGTTTGAGTAATCTTTTTTTGAATATCAATTTCCTGGATTAATTTTTTAGTTAATTCTTTATCTATCTTCAATGATTTTTTATATAATTGATTATCAATAATCTTCCAAATCAAATTATTATCTTTAATTGTTTCTTCCAAATCTGATAATGATGATGAATATATCCATGAATCATCTTCAAAATTTTTATATCTCCAATTATTACCTGTTTCATTTATTATTGGTGTTACAAAAAGTATGCCTGTACCTTTGTTTTGAATTTCATATTTCTCAATTATTAAATTTAATTTATGGGATTTTAAAATTGATTCATAATTATCTTTTAAAAACTTGTAAAAACGAGGTAAAGAAAATGAAAGTATTAATTCACATTCTTTATGTTTAAACTCTTGGGAAACTTTTTTATCAGTGATAATCCATTCTAAATTTTGATTTAAAACAGTATCTTCCAATTTCCATAAATATTTATGAGAAATTTTTTTATTTCCATCATCATAAATCCATACATTACCCAATTTATCAAATTTAACATTTTTAAAACCAGTATTGTAAACAAAATCTGTTTTAGGAGCACTGACTATTCGAGTTCTTAATATTCTTCTATGTGAATTATTTTTTTGTAAGGGAGGATTATTTTTAATTTTCTTGGGAATAATGTTTTTCTCATGAATAATAATTTCATCAAATTTAACTGATTCAGGTTTATCTATCTTGCTTGATTTATCTGCAAGGTCTTTATCAGTAATTTTCCATTCATACCCTAAAATAGTAATTTTACTTTTCAAATCTTTTAAAGATCTGCCAGTAATTTTTCTATCATCTTCTAAATGATACTCCCATTTAAGGAAGGCTGATTCATTATAAATTACATTTTTAATACCTGTATCCATAATAAATACCTCCAATTAATCTTTTTTATGTCCCATCATTTCTTTTTTGAGCTTCTCGATTTCCTTTCCATCCTTTTTCAAAATGGTTGAAGTTTTTGAAGGATTTTTCATATTGAAGAAGAAATCCGTTTTATCATCACCCTTTTGCATAGCTTCATATAAATCTGAATTTTTATCATCAGACAGTAAAGTATTGTCATCATTTTCATTTGCATATAATTTATCACCATGAGCGTCTAAAACTGACATTCCTTCATTATCATTATCTTTATCCGTGAGATCTATTACAATATTTTCCTGAGTAATCAGTCCGTCGTCCTGCCATACTTTAAGGTCATCTTCGGTGAAATTAATGTCGAATATTCTTAAAATCTTTTCTATGGACTGATTTTTTCTTAACAGTTTGTTTACCCATAATATATTAGGCTCCATATAGTGTGAGTAGAAAAATTCTGAAAATTCCCTGAATTTCTCATCACTTTTGCCTTTATAGTACCAGTCGTATACATCATCAAATGTTACACCGGCACGTTTTGCAGCAACATCCGTTTTGCTGTCATTTCGGATTTCTCTTTTGACTATTTCCATCCTTTCATGCAATAATATTTCATCGATTCTTTCTTTTAACTGAAGATATTCATCATCGGATAAATTTGATCTTTTAAGTGAAGTGTCATGACCTCTTCCGCTGAGGATTTCTTCAACATACTTGTCCTTTTTAAACTCCATGTACTCGTCATGGAAATCTGCGTTACTTTCATAGCATAGATTGAGCTCGTCTTTTGTTAAGTCAATGCTGTCAAGAGCCTTGTTGAAGGGCTTTCTTTTAATCTCCTCCATGAACCTTGAAAGCTGTTCCGGAACAACTTCGCCTTCATAGTATTGATAAAGCTCACAGTATACTTTTGAGCCTCTTTTTCCAAGAAAAAGGAAAGTGTTTATCTCATGGACTGACACCTCAACGCTATCTGAAATCTGTTTTTTGGTCATGCCTTTTTTAAATCCTTTTAAAATAAGTTCAGCAATTACCTTTACGTTATCGTCCTTGAATTTATCAAAGAGTTTGTTTTTCCTCTTAAGCCATTTGTCGACGATTGCTTCATCCATATAAATTGCTTTGCAGGCTTCGGATTTTGTTTTTCCGGTTTTTCTCTCACTTAAATATTTATCCATCAGAATCCGGTTTGATTTTATGTAGAAATCCGAATCGATTTTTGCTTCATCAAACCATCTGTAAAAGTCATCAACGGTGATTTTTGTGAGTTTGCATGAATTTTTCAAGTCATTGTTTGTAAGGTAGCTTAAAAGCTGTTCCTTTCTTTTTTTGATGATTTTTTCATATTCCTGGCCGAATTCGTTTTTCTTGAATTTTGAGTATTTGACCAAATCGTCATATTCCTTTCTGGTGATTCCGGCCTCTTTTATGACCTGCTCTTTTGAATAGTTTTTGCTTAAAAGATTTAAAATCAGATCCTTTTTGATTTGGGAGAGCTCCTCTTCAAAATCCGGATCGAATTTAGGGAAAAACTCAAGCATCTCATCTGAAATGTTCAGTTTTCTTTTGATTTCTGAGTTTTTGATACCCTGCCTTTTAAGGGAGAGATAATCATCAATGAGAAGCCTGTTGAATATCTCAAATGATTCGTTGAAATCATTTTTCCGGTACCTGTTGAGATTGATCTTATACCATCTTTTCAAGTCCTTTTCGGGGATGGTGGTATATTCAATGCTTGCCCAGATGTTTTCAGTGGTTAATAAATCCTTTTCGAACTTGCTTATGATTTCATCATTGATTACCTTATAGAACTGATAATAAGGGTCCTGTCTGAAGCTTCCCTGACGGTATTGCTTTGTATCCTTGATTTCTTTTGGCGTGATTTTATCTTCCCTGAACTTGGTAATCAATTCGCCGATTTTAATGTATGAATCAATTCTTGACATGTAGGAGTCGATGTTCATATTGTTGAATTCAATGAATCTTCCCTTTACTTTGAACAAGTTACTTTTAACTAGTGAATTGATTAACGGAGCAACATAGCCCTCATGGATTCCGTATTCGATTAAATCTTCCTTGGTGAATCTGGCGTCCTTTCCGAAGCTGTTTCTGATGCTTATGAAATTGTTTGCATTTTCTATATCTCTGTTACATTTTTCACAGAAAATGGAGTAATTTGAATGGTTAGGCTCACCGCACACAACACAGTAGTCATAGCTGAACTCAACGATTTCAGTAAAATCCGGAATCTCCATAAGCTCAATTTCATCATCTGTGAAATCCAATTTTAAAGGCCTGTATTCGGGAACACCCCTGTACTGGTCATACTCATCGCTGTCACGGTAGAACTTCTTGGCGATGTAAAAGAGCCTTTCGTGAAGCTGCAGGGCAACGACATACTCGTTTTTCTCAATCTCTTCAAAATTGTCATGAATATGGCTTCTCATGTTATAGGCTGTTTTGATTTTTTCCTTAAAGCCGTAGGCAATTCCGTCAAGCCTGTAGACCGCATCGATTTGGTCTGAGAAGTTCTTTCGTGAATTGTATGGGATGTTAACTGAATTTAAGTATTGCTTCAGGATGTGTTCAAGAAAAGTCGTGGCGTCGGCCTTCACCCCGGACGGGGAAATGCTGACCTGCTTTTCAATTCTCATTCCCAGCTTCCACAAAGTGGTATCGAAATCCTTTAAAAAATCAAAATTGGACAATTTTATTCACCTGTTATATATAATATTAGAACAATATAATATTTAAATATTATAATTTTAATACTATTAAATATGAATAAGGAATTTAAGGATTTTTATGACACTCTCACAGAAAATCTGGAAAATTATAAAGGAGAATACGAATCCTTCATTAACTACGGACCAAATCTGTTTAAACTTTTATGTGATTTATTGAATGCTGAAATTGACTCTTCACTACGATTGCCAATATGTGGCGCCATAGCATACTACGTCACACCAGATGATATTATTTCTGAACAGGTCTACGGTCCCTACGGATACATTGATGATATATATTTAGCCAGCTATGTTTTAAAATTAGTGGCTGACGAGCACGGATACGATTTTTTACAGGAAAATGCAAGCTTTGAAGTGGAATCTATTGTTAATGAATGTGAAAGCAAATCTTTAGAGATATTAAATAAGGATGAAGTTGAAAGCATTATTGCTTATATTGGATTATAACTTCAAAAAACACATATAAAGTGATAAAAATGTATGATAAATCTTTAAATTCATTAGTAAAAGAATCTTTTGAATTATTAACTTCAAAGAAATTTAATGAAGTGATTTCAAATATCACCTCCTTTTTAAAAGATAATTCAGCTAATATTGACAGTGAAAGAATTTCATTCATAAATCTTGTAGAAAAAGAACTTTATGAGAAATATTATGGTCCGATTGACTGTGAAATCAGTCCTATAAGCCATTTATATTTAGTTCTTGCAATTGCATATAGCCATGTTTTAGATTTTGATGAAGCACAAAAGAATTTAAAAATTGCTAAAAAAATCAATCCGATTTCACCAGAAATTCAACTAGCATTATGTAACTGTTATAAAAGATATGATAATTTTGATAAAATTAAAGAAATTTTATATAATATTTTTAAATTCAACTATAAAAGCCAGCATTTTTATGAAACTTATTTAGTACTTTCAATTTATCAATATGAAAAGGGAGATTTTCTATTATACCATCATTTAACTAATTTTGTTAAAAGAGATAATAATCATGACATTACCGAAGACATTCATTATATAAATGACAAGGATGTTCCGATTACATTTGACAATGAAATGATTGCTATTTTAAAAGATAATGATTATGAATTATACAAAAAAGCAATAAATTATAATGCATATATTAAAAGCTTTTTTTATGGTGTTGATTTAGAAAGAATTACAGAAAATATCAAAATTTTAATCGCAAACAACCAGTATGAAGATGCTGTTAAAAAATTAGAAACTTTTTTCAATGATAATCCACTGGATGGATCCGAAAATTATTTCATGTTCCATAATCATATTGAAATGGAATTATATTATGAAAGCTCAGATTTTGATGAAAATCATATTTTATTTTCAAAAGAAAAGAATTATCCTTACTTATATTATTTATACGGCTTTTGTCATGAAAGTCTGAATAATTATAAAGAAGCTATTACCTTTTATAAAAAAGCTCTGGAATTTAACCCATATTCATTTAATATTCATATGAGAATCATAAATATTTATTTGGAGCATAATTTCACTGTTGATTATAAATTATTAGTATTTCTGGAAAGCATTTCATATGATATTAAAGATTTGTTAAATGTATATCGTGCATTTCAAATGAATCTGGAACTTGAAAATAAGGAGGATGAATCTGATATAATACTTGCATTTACTGCAGATGTTACATTTGAATCATTTGACAGAATCAATCTAAAAGCTTTTGATATCTTTAAAAATTATAATTTCCAGGTTTCATTTAACAAAAAAATCATTTCAATAATTGATGATGCCAAAAATCAGCTGGATAATGATAGTGATGATTACAAATATTATGAAAATCTTGAAGATAATATCTGTGAGTTTAACTTAAAAATGGATGAATTAAAAGGAAATGATGTTGAAATCAAATCAAAATATAAATTAATAAAAGAATATAGTGAAGAAGAGTTATTGGGTTCATATGTTTTAATAAAAGATTTTGAAGATAGAAATATTGTTACCTATTGCTACAGGCAGGTTACGGGATCCGTCTTTTTTGTCTTTCTCACAACAGCCGAAATCGATGATGAAATTAAAATTAATCCCCGTGGGGAAATTTTCAACGACATAATTTATCCGAAAGAAGTATTTGATGACAGTGCGGCAATTATTCTTGATGAACTCACACAATTCAATGATTATTTGGATATTGATAATGATTATTCAAGATTTATAAAATTTAACATAAGCGGTGATGATGAAAAGGATAAGAAGTTCCTGATTAATGAACTTCTAAACATCAGGGATGATACATTTGGATTGAAAAGGGATTCCATAGGAGTAGAGCTTAGAAAACTGATTAACATTAATGAAATAATGTCAAAAGATATCCCATCCAATGAACTTATTGAAAAAGTCAATGAATGTGAAGATTATGTAAAATCACTTGAATTAATCAATGAGTTTCTTGAAAAATATCCTCCATTATACTTCAATTCACCTGTGAAATCATATTATTACTTCAATGATAATGAACATGAATTATATGCGAAATATAATAATAGCTCTGAATTAATTGAATTAATACCTCAAAATCACAATTACTGCGAAATATTTAATTTAAAAGCAGAATGTCTTATAAAATTAGATTTATATGAGGATGCAAAAGAGTGCATTTTAAATTCATTATCCCTAAATCCGATGAATGTGAAATCCCATATCATATTATCTGATTTAAATGTGAGAGAGAAAAATATTGATTTGGCAATTTCACTTTTAAAGGAAGCTCTGCTTTATAATACAGATATTGTCATACATTGTGAAATTTATAACAGATTAAGTGAACTTACAAATGATGAAAAACTATCAAAAGATTTAAAATCACTGATTGGATTGATGAACCAGTATGATGAGAATATCATTCTGGAAATTAAGGACAATATAATAAATAACAATATCCTCTTAGGTTTTAATAAGGAATTAATTGAAAATGACGAATTTTATTTGGGAAATAACGTATCAAAAATACTTCAGGAGATAAATCCGATAATGGAAAAATATCCTTTATATGCCGCAAAAAAATTAGAAAAATATTTGCGTGAAATTTCCAATTCAAATGAATACGGATTTGAAATTCCATTTAAAAAAATTGATGCACCATTATTATATTCTTCACAAGAAACATCCGCAGACATATTCTACAACTTCAGAAATGAAATTGAACAGAAAGTATTCAATACACTCTACACCAGCCAAAACAAAAAGATAATACCACCACAGGACGATTATGCACAATTATTAAGCAATTACGGATACTGCCTGATTTCTTTTGAAAGAGGAAAAAGCAGAGCAATATTAAAAGAAGCATTGAAATTGAATCCTGTAAATGCCCAGACATTACTTAATATGGCCAGATTAAGTAAATATGACTACAATATGGAAGAATATAAGAAATACCTTGATCAAGTATTTGAAGTGTGCTATGAAAAAGATACATTAATTGAAGCATATGAAGAATTAAAAGAATATTATAAAATTCAAAGACAAACAGAAATTGTAGACTTATTAAATCAGTTTATTGAAAAGTTAAAAGCTAATGAATTTGAAAAACACGACAATTATGACTATGAATTAATGTTTGATAAATATGAAATTCAAATGGGATTCAGCAAACAGATAGAAGATATAGTAAAAGATACAGATATGGACTGTTATGAAAAAATCAGGAAAGTAAATGTAATTTTCGATGATAAATTATCTACTATCTTCAAATAACTTTTCAACATCACCTATTCTAGAGTAAATATCAGTAAACCTCTCCAAAATATCAAGATTATGATTATTCAGAATAATGTTGGCCAGAAACTCCAAAGTTTTATTTTCCTGACCTGAATTGAATAATTCCATCATAATATCATCCAATTTGTATAAAATATTGTCAAAAGCATTCCAGTTATGCTCATCATATAACTCTTCAAGATAGGCGACAAGCAAATCACATAAAGTGAAAACCAAATTATACTGTTCGTGTTCAATTAATGAATCCAAATCCTCATCAATGAATTTTATTACATTGACTGAATTGGAAAAGGACTTTTTAAGCTTATTGATATAAAAGTCATCATCAATTTTAGAATCTGTGAACACCTTAAATCTGTTGAAGAGATTATCATCATTTAGAAATTCCTGAAGCACGAATTTTCTTAAATCCTCTTCACTAACGCTATTGAGGATTTTTTCCACATCATGATTATGATTGAAAAGCTCGGGATGATTATCTGCGTAATATAAGGTTGTAGCCAAATGCTTGCAGTTGCCTTCATATGGACAGCTGCAATACATTGAGGCTATCTGATTATCCTTAAATGTAATTCGCAGATTATAAAAATCATAACCCCTCACATTGGCATCAATATGGTCATTGGTTGCGTTTATTATTTCAACCGCATCCAATTCGTAATAGTTTTGACCTCGCTCAAGAATCTGTTGTGAGAAATGTTTCTTCCAGTTCATACTATCAAAGTAATTTTATCATTTAACTCATCAATATCCTCATTTAAAGCCTGATTAAGATAATTATAAGAATCTTCTTTTGATGTTAATTTTTTATCAAATTTAATATCATCCCAGGCATCATTGAAAATTGCTTTTAAATCATCAATTTCAGCCAAAGCAGATAATGCATCGATATTGTTAATGTTTGAATGATGAATCGGAATATAATCCTTTAATTCTTCATTATCCAAAAATACTGGATTTAATTTTAAAATGAAAACTTTCAGTTCATTAAATAAAGCATTTTCATAATCTTCCTCATTAATATTAATTAATGCCAAAGATGAAAAGGCATCATGCAAACGGTTGAAATCCTCCTCATCATATCCTTTTTTAATGTTTTCATCAAGATAGTTCAGTGAGTTTTCAAGCACACTACCAGTATCATACTCAGTCATGTAATATTCATAATCATCAAAATCAAAATAAGCCAATAGGGCATTGTAAAATGCAACCCAATTAACACCCATAAATCTGTGAATACCATAATCGGTAACCACATAGCTATTTTCACTTTCATAATTGACTAATCTGTTAACCAATGCATTTTTATTCCCGTCAGTGCTTAAAGATCGAAGAGCAAGTTCATCCTTAAGTTCATTTAAATCATACTTTTTAAATGTTTTCCTTAATTTCCTGTTATTCGAACCGCCTTTTTCAACCAATCCGTTTGAAATTAGAAAATCCTTAGCCATGTCTTTAGGCATATTCAAATCAAGCATATCCAATACTAAATCCAAATTGGAAGTAACCTGTAAACCCAGAATAACATTAAAAATTACAAGAGAATAAGATCTGACATGAATATCCATCAAATCAAGAGAATGCAAATGCTTCTCATAATCAGCCAAATCAATAATTGAACGGGAATAAGTATAGTTTTTAACATATGAATAATCATCATCCAAATCTAATACTTCCCTATCTTCAATATCAGCAATTTCTTCAATTGAATCCAATTCCAGCATATGTTCTTCATTCAATTTATTGAATAAATCAATGTCATTATTATTATAAACTTCTACAAGCTGATTAAATACTTCTTCATTATCCATAATTACACCTCATTTAAAATTTTTTAAGATTTTTTAGTTATTCTACACCCAATGCTTTCATAACTGCTTCTTCAGGAGTATTATAAGGAATTGTCGTGAATTTAGAGAATAATTCTGGTGGCACTAATGCAATATCGGCATATGAACTCATTGGAATTAATACTTTTTTAGCACCGCTGTCAAGACAAACTTGAAGAGCATCAGCAAGATTTGGAACTTTTTCAATGGTTCCTCCCAAAGAGAAGTTACCTAATATAGCTGTGGACGGTATAATTTGGCGATTTATTGCAACACTACATAATGCTACAAATGTCGCTAAAGTTAATTGATTTGTCATGCCAACACCATGTAAATCTTTAACCTGCATTACATAATCCTTATCTTTGTATGAAATCTGTCCGCTGACTGAACTTCCATTTGACTTAAAGTATTCATACGCTATCTTTACAGATTCAGTAACATCTTTTTTAGAACCAATTCCATTTGGTGTGAACTTACCATTACCAGCCATCATCTTAGTTTCAAACTTGTAAACACCATACTTTCCATTTTCAGACGTTCCAACAGAGTATAAATGTCCTGGTTTTAAATCTCCTTCTGGAATTAATGTTGAACTGGCCTGTTCTGATACACCAACATAGTTTTCAATATTTTCATCCATATCAATATATGAGAAGTTTACATCGTAAAATTCCATTCCACCAATCTTTTTGAGTTGTTCTTTTACTCTTCTTCTAGATTCTAATGCAAGTTCCAAGATTTCACGAACATCTTCCTTGTCAAATTCTCCATCAGGATATACTAGTTTTACAAGACCTGACACCATTCTATTAACGGCTATTGTGTCTCTTTGATTTAAGTCATGACCTAATTTGAAGTAGTCATGATATGCATCGGAAAATGATCTTTTTCTCATCTCACGGAAGAACTCTGATAAATAATCTGTTATGAATCCGAAGTCGTCTGTGAAAAATTCCGGTCGGTATTTTGGTATTTCCCAACCTGGAATATAACAGTGCATCCTATCAAAGAATGCTGTGTCTGTTCCCATTTCTGGAGGGAATGGATCAAATAAGCTGGATGTTTTTAATAATGATTCAACACTTTGGTTGATATTTCCAACAAATACCATGGATGCATTTGCATTTTTTGCCTCTTTTCCTCTTGAAAATGAACCTGATGCCATGAAATCTTTCATTATAGCGACACCGTCCTGGTCCTTAAATTTTATTCCAGCAACTTCATCAAAGGCAACGCAGTCCCACATTCCAACAAGACCAATTTGACGGGTATTCATATTATAAAATAGGTTAGCAACAGTGGTTTGACCTCCTGAGACTAAAATAGAATTCGGTGAAATTTCCTTATAAATATGTGATTTACCGGTTCCTCTAGGACCTAATTCACATAAATTAAAGTTATTTTCAACCAGTGGAATAAGTCTTGCAAGCAATAACCATCTTACACGTTCATCAAACTGTGTTGGTTCCATTCCGCAAGA
>NZ_JAFSNZ010000043.1 GCF_017447225.1 Methanobrevibacter sp.
ATTTTGATTGAACACTTCTATTGTCTGGTCTTTATAAGTAACATTCAATACTTTTTCACAAGTCACTTCACCGACAACATCAGCTTCAATGGAATATTTGGCCAAATATTCCTTGATATATTCGCATTTATCCTCAGATGCGGTGAATACAAATCCGGAACCGGGATATGACTTAAGCCAGTCATTCCAGGCCATGTTCTCATTTTTAGGAATGTCTTCAAGATTTACATCAGCACCTTTTCCGGAAGTTTCGAGAAGCATTTCAAGGGTTCCGAGAATTCCCGGATTTGAAATGTCCTTACCGGATTTTATATAGTCATGTTCTGCAAGGTACTGGACTGCTGTAATCTGGTCCTGCACCAGCTGGGCATCCTTGTCATATGTGGTATCCCAGTTAAGTGCAAACATTTCATGAGGCTTGCCGTCCAGATCAATAGCTACGATAACCTTATCGCCCACTTCAGCACCGAAACTGGTGATTATCTTATCTTTCTGTGCAATACCGACGATTGCCACACCTAATGAGTCGCATTCGGCATCGGGATGCAGGTGTCCTCCAACCATCGGAACTCCGAACTTGAGACATCCGTCCTTGATTCCGCTAAGCAGATCTTCGTATATCTCATCGTTGTTAATTGACATTATGTTGACCATTGCCAATGGTTTTCCTCCCATGGCCGCAATGTCATTGACATTTACAAGAACTGAACAGTAGCCTGCCCAATAGGGATTGACATTCATGATCTGACCCCATATTCCGTCTGCAGCCACTAAAATGACCTGATTGTTTCCGATGTCAATTGCAGATGCGTCATCACCGATGTCAATTATTACATCGCCTGAAACATTATAAGCGTCACTTAAAAGATTAACAACATTATCAATGGAGCTTTTACGTGAAACCCCTTCAAATTCCTGCACTTCTTTTATTAGTTTTTCAAAGTCTAAAATAAACTCCACATCCTTAAATCTTATTAATTGTATATTTAATATTTCTATTATTTATGATTTCGACTATTTTGCTTTCAACCTCATCGATTGAAGTGAAATTCTCGGATATCTTTTCATTATTGAACAGTTCCTTTTGAATAATATTGCCGATGATATCATCGTTTCCGCTTTCAACTTCGAAAATTACGGAATTCTTTGATTTGAAACCCTCTTCAACAACCTTATCCAGATCACCGTCAGTGATTCCTATGATTGGAATGTTGAATCTGTATAATATATCCGATGATATTAATGTCGTGTCGTCACCTATCGTTATGACCAGCGAAGAATCCCTGAACTGGTAGACGTCCTCCCCTGCATGGTCAAGAAAAGCCACCTTGAAGTTTTCGGATTTTGCGTTATCAAGCACTCTTGGAGTTACCTTTGCCTTTCTTAAAAGACCAGTCTTTACGATGGCCTCATTTAAATTGACATATCCCAGTTTTTCAACGCCATGAGGCTTTATCTCACCGCCGATGATTTCTGAGATATGATTGTCTTTAGAGACTAATGTTAACTTATCTGATGTGGCCCTGCCGATTACGACACTGTTGACCATTATATTTTCTCCGGGACTTACCCCGTGGATTGTACGTCTGGTCTGGCCCTTTTCATCATCTCTGATATGTTTTTCATAGATTTCATCAGGCGTTACCATATTTAAATTCAGATTATCAGCAAACTCTTCGGCCAGACTGCTTTTGACTGCCCAGTTAATGACGCTTCCGTCAGCCTCGCCGGGACGTTCAATCTGGATTATTGGTATGGAGTTTTGAGAAATCTTGTTTTTATAGTGACTGTAAACCTTATATCCGAAGACCTGACCAGTAGTGGATGATTTTCCATAATTCAGAAGAAATATGATATCCACTTTATCATCATGGAATATTTTAAGCGAATCGCTTGGAACCAGCTTTTTTGAAATGTCAATGATATTTTCTAAGGATTTGTCGATGACGGCAGTTCTGCCCATTGTTCCGCCAAGCCTTACGGAAACTTCCCCATATTCTCTGATTAGGTCAATAAGCTTTAATGCATGGCCTGAGTCTATGATGTTCGGGCCGTGAACCACAATTCCGATTTTCATCTTTCCACCCTGATTCTTTTTTTGAATATTTCAGATCCGCACACGTCACAGTCATCAAAAGGATATTCCTCGCCAAACTCCTTTTTGCAGCCCTGACAAACTTTCTTCCAGTTGTAGATTTCCTTAATTCCCTCTGTTATGATACCGGAATAGGGAATATCCATAATTTTTAAGGTATTCTGGATGGTGTAATCATCGCTTATGACCTTGACTGACTTTCCTTCATCTTTAAGCATCAGTGCAAGAGCGATTATCTTTTTATCCGGCACAGATAACCTTAAGACATCACCTGATTTTGAAATTGACTCTTCTGTTTTATCCAAATATTCCTTTGTTACATCCTGAACGATTAAAATTCCATCATCCACTGCACTGTCATAGGCAAGTCGGGATTCGAAATCCTTAATTTCAGCAGTGATTTCAGGAACAGTATAATTATTTTTAGATGTCGGTTTAAAGCCGTTGATGAATGCTGATGCATCTAAAATATAGTAAATTTCCATGAGTATACCTTTGATTTAGAAATTTAAAATACTTTTTGATGAATTTATTTTATTAAATACAACATCAATAATAGGAAAATATTAAGACATATCGCCATATACTTCCATTAATGCTTTTTGGTCTTCAGCAGATCCTCCACCAATTATCTTGCCTGTTGCACTATCATATTGAGTATCCCCAATCCAATAATATCCTTGACCGGAATTCCATTCATCCATATGTTGCTGAGCATATTCCCTTGAAACATATTTGCTATCACTACCAGATTGCTGTGAACCGCCATCATTATTTACAACATCTTCACTGTTTACTTTATCTACATCCACAGAGGAAGAAGTATTATTGATTTCAGTGACCGGCTTGTCATTATTTTGTTGACTTATTAACATGAACCCACCAATAGCAATAACAACAAATATTATTACTAAAGCAAGTATTATTTTATTATAATTCATAATCACACACCATGTTATTACATTGTGTATTATTTATATTTTCAACAAAATATATTATTTTCTGACATACTAAAATATGCCATAATTAATTTGATTATATTTATCAACTAGATTATGCATTAGAATTTCAAATGAACTCATAACTGAAACAAAGATTTAATATGCAGAAAAAATCATTATAATATTAATGGCCTATTTTAATAACAAAAAAGATAACAATAATATAATTTATTCATTAAATTTTCTAAAATTTTTAGCAGTTTTTGGAGTTATATGCATACATTGCAGCATATTTCCCACTGTACAGTACAAAGGTCTGGTCATTGACGCACTTGCAAGATTTTCAGTGCCTGCCTTTTTCCTTATATCCGGATTTTTTAGCTATTATGACGATAATTCCATTGCATTGCACAAATATAAAACAAGAATGGTCAAATTAATTAAATTATTTATTATTGCCAATATCGTGTATTTTCTCTTTGAATTTTATACCGTTTACTTTGGGAACTTAACCGCATTAATACTGGAGAAATTTACTTTATATGATATATTTTATTATTTTACTTATGACGTTTCACCATTTGGAACCCATCTGTGGTTCATATTCGCTTTAATCTATTGTTATCTGCTATTTTATATTTTGACTAAATTTTGCGTTAAACCTAAGATATTGTACAAATTTATCCCCATATTAATAGCTGCTACATTGTTTATGTCTGAGTTTTGTAAACTGATAGGAATGACATTTCCACTGGAATATTATAGAAACTTCCTATTTATGGGATTGCCTTTTTTCACAATAGGCTATTATATCCATGACAATGAAAGTAATTTAAATAAATTATCAAACACCTCGGCAATCATTCTGGCTTTTTCAGGTATTTTACTGACCATTTTAGAAGTGTCTTTTGTTGGAATGTCCGAGATATTTGTGGGAACAGTAATATTTATAACATTTGTATTTATATGGTGCGTTAAAAATCCGAACAGATTATATTTCAGAATTACTGATTTTATTGGCGGTAAACTGTTCACTTCAATGTATATTTTACATGTTTTGGTAATAATGATTCTGGCCGAAACGATTCAGACACCCTCATTCATCGCCTGCTCAGTATTGACTGTGTTAATATCAACTCTTATCTATCTCATTAATACTAAACTTAACATAAAGTTTTAAATTGGGTTGTCTAGTTGAAAAGTCTTCACCATCTACTGAATTTTTTATATTCAGATATTTTCCATCTTTTTAACTCTGTACAAAGAAAAAAACAACATTTTTCCTTTAAATTTTTTTTAATTGAAAATAAATTACCCAAATCACAACCACATCAAACCTGCACCAAAATAAACCCAATTAAAAAATCCAAAATAATTTTTGATGAATTTTCAGGAAATGTTAAGGGAAATTTCAGCAAATCTTCATGGAAATTATAGTGAATATTAAGTGAATCTTCAGCAAATATTCATGGAATATTCACCAAATTTTCAGTGAATATTCATAGAACTTTCAGGAAATATTAGGGCAATGTTCATGAAATTTTCATATATTTATTTAAACATTTGAAAAAAAATTATTTACATGAACATATTTCAATAACTCATGAAAAGTTATGGGACATAGAAAAATTTAATGCTGTGATGAAAATGATGATAGATGAAAACTACATTGACAAGGACATATTATTTATAGTAAATTCAGAAATCCGACTGCAGATATTAACGGAGCTTAAAAATGAACCCCAAACGGTAAGAGAGCTAGTTGACAGGACCAATATGGCATACAGTTCCGTATCAAATAACCTGAGCAAACTGGAGTACAAAAACCATGTGATTAAGGAGGACAGAATCTACACAATCAATCCGATGACCCGAATATACTTTGACCAGATTATGGAATTCAAGAAAAGCATAGACGTGGTACAAAATTTTAATAACTTCTGGTACAAACATGATATTACCTATATTAACATCAATTTAATAGAAGATATTACTAAGTTATACAAATCTAAACTAATAGAAACTAACCCGATTGACATATACAAGACACATAATAACATCAAAAAGAATCTGGAAAAATCCCGAAACGTTAAAGGAATTCTTCCATACATCCATCCGGAATATCCGAAATTAATGGAAAAGATTTTGAAAAGTAACGGCAAAATTGAGCTGATTATGGAAAAAAGCATATATCGGGGACTTATCTCACAGATAGATGAAAAAGTAAAAAGGCAGGCCAAGAAAGAGGGAAGATTGAAAATTCATGTTCTGAAAGAAAATTTAGAGATTTATCTGCTGATTTGTGATAATAAAATGAATCTGGGACTGTTTAAAAACGACGGAAGTTATGATCAAAACAGGATATTGACTTCAGATACGCATGAGTCCATCAATTGGGCTAATAGTCTGTTTGATACAATCAAAGAAAAAGTGATTTAAATGGCAGCCAAAAACATGAACGAAACACGGGAATTCAAAAACGTCAAGTATCTGCTGACCTCATCTATGCGCACTTTAATTCTGGTTGTACTCTATAACAACAACAAAACCCTCAATGAAATAAGAGACGAACTGCAAAAGCCTTCAGCAACAATATTGCATGGACTAAAAGAACTTGAGGAAAACAATCTGATTAAAAAGGACAAAAAGGAGTACTCTCTTACTTCAAACGGATATCTTCTTTCGACAAACATAATAAAACTGATAAACAACTGGTATTCCATTGAAACACACAAGGATTTCTGGAATAGCCACGACCTGAGTGGCATTCCAGAAGAATATCTGAATAAGCTGTATCTCTTGAAAGATGCTGAATTAGTTTCATCCACAACCAGTGACTTATCCAATGCATTCAATACATACATACAACTGCTCAGGACTTCAGCAAGCATTAAAATGATTCTGCCGATATACTCTGAAAATCATTTTAAATACATCATAAAGCTACTGAAAAGCGACAGCATACAACATCTGACAATACTGATTAACAAGAAAATACTTAGAACCATGAGAAAAAGCAGATATTTGAAAAAGACAATACTGAAAAACAGGAAAGTGACAGTGCTCGACATGGACAGGAATCCGAAAATATTTCTGACATATTCAGAGGAATTCATGACATTGACATTGTTTTTTAAGGATAAGCACTACGATGATTCCCAAATGATAGTTGACAGAAGCGAAAACTCTATACGATGGGCGAAAGGACTATTTAATTATTACATGGAAGATTCCAATGACAGACAATAACAATAAACTGAAAATACTATTATTTCAAAAGAAAGGCGGTAAAACTTCAGCAAGAATAATCGAACAGCTACTGATTAGGCCATATAATCCTAATCAGATTGCAGAATTGCTGGATATCAGCTACAACACAGCATACTATCATATGCAAATTCTGCAAAAATACCATTTCATTGAAAAAAAGAACGACGAATACGGTTCATTCTATGAAGCGACCGAAGCTTTATTAAAGGAAAGCGAATCCTTTTTTAAGTTGAAAGAACTTATATAAGAAACAATTAATAATGGATTTAACTTGGTGATTGAATGGAAAGTAAAACAACAAAAGAGCATCAGAGCGCATCTTCAAAAGACATAACTTGTGGAATCATTACATTAAGCGATAGCAGAAGCAAAAAGGAAGATTTATCCGGAGATTATCTTGAAGAGGAAATAAATAAAAGATATACCTTAAAATCAAGACTTGTAATCAAAGATGAAGCAGAGCCTTTGACAGAAGCTATTGAGAAAATGGTTGATGAAAATATTGATGTCATCCTAACTAATGGCGGTACAGGCCTTAGCATGAGAGATATTACAGTCGAAACCGTTGAAAAGTTATTTGACAAAAAAATCGATGGTTTTGGAGAAATATTCAGACATGAATCCTATCTAGAAATAGGTTCAGGTGCTCTTCTTTCACGGGCAACAGCAGGTGTCTATAAAAAGTGTTGCATATTTTCCATGCCAGGATCACCTAACGCAGTTAAAACCGCAACAAAAATAATAATTGATGAACTGCCACATATCGTTCATCATGCGCAAAAATAAAATTATTGATGGATTTATATCCATCATTTCTTTTTTTAATGAAATCAGAACTCATCAACTTTAATTAAAGGTTCTAAAGCAATACCTTCTTCTTCGAATGCTTCAATAGCCCCTTCCTGTCTGTCGACAACAACGAAAGCCCTTGTTACATTACCCCCATTATCCTGAATTGCCTTAATGGCTTTAAGAAGAGACCCTCCGGTGGTTGTTACGTCCTCAACGACAATTACATTGTCTCCGGAGTTCAGCTCACCTTCAATCAATTTAGATGTTCCGTATCCTTTCTTTTCCTTACGAATCATCAGCAATGGAGTTTTGCTTTCAAGAGAAACTGCTGTTGCGATAGGAACAGCACCCAGAGCCGGACCTGCAACCTTATCGATTCCGTCTTCGGCAATCATCTCAGTAATCAACTTGGCGATTGTAGATAGAATTTCAGGTTCCGTTATGGCCTTTTTCATGTTAATGTAGTAATCGCTCTTCTTACCTGAAGATAATGTGAAATCACCTTTAAGGAAAACCTCATTGTCCTTCAGCAGTTGAATCAAATAGTCTTTAGATGGCATTATATATCATCATCGCTTTTAAGTAATACTTTATCTCCAATAGCTTTTACAAGCTCTACCGGAATAACATTTTCACTGTCACGGATTTGCTCTGAAATTCCGGTTTTTTTAATTACCAAATCAGTAATTTCAAAACTGTCCTCATCAAAAATCAGTTCGGAAACTTTACCAATAATTTTTGCATTCGCATCAAGAATTTCCTTGTTAAATAATTCTTTAGTTCTCATAAAAAATCACCTTATGTTATCAGTATTATATTTGAATTTTGAATTTAAAAAAGTTTAGTTTTAAAAAATCAGGCTAAAAAGTCATTAATCCAGTAGGACAGTAACTTATCAACTGTGTTTCCGACACAATTTTTTAAAAGATTTGTTGATTGCGCATAAGCAATTTCCTTTTCGATAATGCCTTTATCAACATCATCCATCAGGTTAAGGATTGCTGATGTTACGGCAATATTTTCCTGAATTTTGGAATCAAATTTTAGCTGGCGAATGAAGTTATGTTTATCTTGATTTAAGCTATCATAAAATTCATTGATGTCCAACTTGTACCTGTTTAATAATACCAAAACATGAGATTGTGAACGTGGTGTAATCCAAACTTGTTTTTTAATTGCTACATGTATAGACTCAATGATAGTTTTAGCAATTACTTCACCTAACTTGGAATGTTTTCCGGCATTCCCAAGGATATTGTCCGAATCCATATTTGATGAGATTATCAGTCCGTCAGTGCCTGTTCCTGTTGCAAAAGAATTGGAAAACTGGGACGGAATCTTCAGTCTGTTCAGGGCAACGGTTTTGGCCTCACATGCAGTCATAAACGCCTCAACCAAAGTTGAATCATCAAGCTTTGAATTGATAAGCAAAATCGTGTTGATAGTTCCCGGATGAAACTCGCCGTTTTCCTCATAATATGATGCATCATCACCTGCACATGTTGCATTTACACGGACTCCCGCAGTGGTTAATGCAGTGACTTCAAGTTTTTTATATTTTTTTGTGACAATGGAAAGGTTTTTCATCCTTGCCAGCGTGACAATACCACTTGATTTGGCAGAATCAAACTTAAGTTGTCCGCATAGCTTTTCAAGATAGTCTTTCAGGTCATGATCTTCAAGATAATCAATATTTTCCTGTGAGAGATGATGATTGAATACGAATTTCAGGTCATTTCGAATCCCACCATTGAGAAGAGATGTGGAAATGGTGTTTCGATTATTATTAAATTTAACAAAAATAGAATCTTTCAGATAATAAACTTCATCTGAAGTTGAAGTCTTAAAAATAAGTCTGTTGTTGTACATAAAAAAGAGAAAAAAAGATGTAAATTAGATTTACATCATTGGAGGCATACCGCCCATACCTGGGTCCATAGCCATATCGTCTGCTCCACCAGTGGAAGCAATTACGTCATCGATTCTTAAAATCATTTCAGCTGCTTCGGATGCAGATTGGATAGCTTGTTTTTTGACACGTTTTGGTTCAATTACTCCAGCTTCTTTCATATCTGCTACTTCACCAGTGAATACATCTAATCCCATGTAAGCGCTGTCTTCTTGAGCAGCTCTTAAATCTACTAAGGAGTCGATGCTGTCTAAACCTGCGTTTTCAGCTAAGGTTTTAGGTACGATTTCTAAAGCTTCTGCAAATGCATTTACAGCTAATTGTTCTCTGCCAGAAATGGATTCTGCGTAATCTTTGAGTTTTTTAGCCATAGCGATTTCAGGAGCACCTCCACCAGCTACAACTTGGTCATCTTCTACAGTAGCTGCCACTACACCGATTGCGTCTTCAATAGCTCTTACGATTTCGTCAACGATGTGTTTGGTACTTCCTCTTACGAATAAGGTTACTGCTTTAGCTGAGTCACATTCTTCGACAAAGATCATGTCTTCACCGGAGATTTTTCTTTCTTCAACGATACCAGCATGACCTAAATCATCAGCGGATAAATCATCTAAGTTGGTTACTACAGTAGCACCGGTAGCTCTGGATAATTTTTCGATATCGGATTTTTTGACTCTTCTTACAGCCATAATGCCTGATTTAGCTAAGTAGTGTTGTGCTAAGTCATCAATACCTTTTTGTGCGAATAATACGTTAGCTCCAGCATCAGCAACTTTTTGAACCATTTCTTTAATCATGTTTTCTTCACGTTCAATGAAAGCTTGCATTTGAGCAGGATCAGTTATTCTGATTTCAGCATCAGTTTCAGTCTCTTTAACTTCTAAAGGAGAGTTAACGAGAGCGATTTTTGCATCATTAATTTCAGATGGCATACCTGGATGTACTTTTTCTTTGTCAATGATAACTCCTTCAACTAAGCTGGATTCTTCGACAACAGCACCGTCTTTTTTCTCGATTTTAATATTGTCAATGTCAACATCTTTGTCATCAGCAACTTTTTGAACAGCTTCAACGATTAATTTTGCTAATGGTTCACGTGCTGCTTCGGTTCCTTTACCAGTCATAGCAGTCATAGCTACTTTAGTTAAGGTTTCAGTGTCAATGTCATCGATTGCAATTTGGTCTAAGATTTCCTGAGCTTTTTCAGCTGCTTTTCTGTATCCCATTGCAATGATGGTTGGGTGAATGTCTGAGTCTAATAAGCTTTCTGATTTTTTCAATAATTCACCAGCAATGATAACTGCAGTAGTAGTTCCGTCTCCAACTTCGTCTTCTTGGGTTTTTGCTACTTCTACAAGCATTTTTGCTGCAGGATGTTCAATATCCATTTCTTTTAAAATAGTTACTCCATCGTTAGTTACAACAATGTCTCCGAGACCATCCACTAACATTTTGTCCATTCCTTTTGGACCTAAAGTAGTTCTCACAGTTTCAGCTAATACTTTACCAGCTAAAATGTTATTTCTTTGTGCGTCTCTACCGATGGATCTGTTAGTTCCTTCAGGTAAAATAAAAATTGGTTGTCCACCTTGTGCCATTTAATCACCTTTTATTAATTTTTATAAATAATTAGATCAGTTTAACAATCAACATGAAAATAAGTTATAGTGTTGAATAAACCTTTCTACATATAAAATGAGTTTGAGGTTATATAAATACTTTGCTATTTAGTGAATTTTTGTAAGAAAAAGATAGGCAATATTGAATTTGGATAAAATGGAATGGAAAAAAAGTAATAGATAATGAATTATCTATGTTCTTTTTTCTCAAATCTGAAAGGAGGTGTCCTTTCAATAGTTTCAAAGGATTCCTGTTCCTCCTGAAGCTCATTGAAGAATGCATTAATTTCTTCCAATCTTTTGATTTTATCGTTTTTACGGATTAACTCATTTTGGAGATTAATATATTCCTCACGGGAAACAGTCTGATCCCTCAGGTATTTGAGCTCATTGTCTTTTGCAACAATTTCATTCTGAAGCTGATTTTGCAAATCGACATATTCAGATTTAGGAACGCTTTGCTCTTTGAGATATTTCAATTCACTGTCACGTACGGAAATTTCACTTTCCAGGTAGTTCTGAAGACTTACATACTCTTCACGAGGAATTGAATTTTCTTTTAATGCATTGATTTCCTTGTCCATTGCAGCAACTTCATTTTCAAGCAATTCCTTAAGATTAAGGTAATCCTGTCTAGGGATGCTTTGCTGTTTCAATTGAGTGATTTGAGCATCCATAGCTGCAATTTCATTTTCAAATTGAGTCTGTAAATTTTCATAATCCTGTTTTGGGATAGTTTGCTGTTTTAACAGAATCATTTCATTATCAATAGCGGTTATCTCATTATCCTTTTGCTGGAGTTCTCTGTTTTTGAACTCGATTTGTTTTTCGAGCTCCATGATTTCCTGCTGAGCGCCAGCATCATTTTCTAATTTGATAACCTGAATCTTATAATCATCAATAGTTCTTGAAAGACTGTTGATTTGAGCATCTTTTTCAGCGATACTTCTGTATGACTGGTTTAATCTTTCGTTTACTTCAGACAACTCATTTTTCTTATAATCTCTTAACTGTTCTGCAAAATAAGTCTTAATTTCATCTAAAGAATTGTTAACGTAATCAAGCTCATAAATCCTGTCTTCCTGATTTTTGATTAACAGATCTTTTTCATCGAGTTGTCCCCGAAGCTGATTCAGTTCTTCTTCAGCTTTAAATTTAATAACAGAAACTTCTTTTTCTTTGTCAACAATATCCTGTTCAAGTTCTCGTATCCGTGAAGCAGAGTTATCGTTTGCTTTTTCTACTTCAAGCTGTGTTAAATCGAATTTAAGTTTATTGAGCTCTAATAAACAAGATCTGACTAAAGATTGTAAAGCATCTTTTTCAGCATCTATTCCATTTTCCATTTCTATCCCTTAACTTAAAATTTATCTCAATATTGAAATTTGCATATGATTAATTTTTAAATTTAAAAATTATGTTATACCATACACTATAATTATCTAATATTAAATATTGTTGTCATACTATTTAAATTAAACCCTTAAATTAACTAAAAATAGAAACAAAAAAGATATAGAAACCAGTAGAAAAATATAGAAAAAAATAGAAAAAATAAAAAAAATAAATGAGTTAAATCAGAGTATTTTCTCATTAATTAACTCTGCATTTAACACTGATGCTCCAGCAGCACCACGAATAGTATTATGTCCAACAAGAACATATTTTAAACTGTTATCAAAAGCTTGGTCTTTTCTTAATCTGCCAACACTAACGGACATACCATTACCGGCATTTCTATCCATTCTTGGCTGAGGCCTGTCCATTTCCTCTTTGATAATTACAGGATTTTCCGGAGCTGAGAATAAATTTAATTCTTGAGGCAATGCTTTGAAATTTGCCATTTTATCTTTCACATCAGCAATGTCAAAGTCATCATCCAACTCAATAAATACTGCCTCGGTATGGCCATCAATAACGGGAACCCTATGACATGAAGCACTTAATTTGAAATTTGCATCAGTAACTTTTTCACCGTCAAAAGAGCCCAATAAGTGTAAAGTTTCAGATTCCATCTTTTCTTCTTCACTGCCAATATAAGGAACAAGATTATCGACAATAGCCATTGAAGGAACACCATTATAGCCTGCACCAGATACTGCCTGCATGGTTGAAACCCTAATTGAATTAATATTGAAGTTATCGACAATAGGTTTCAATGTCAGGGTTAAAGCGATAGTTGAACAGTTAGGATTGGTTACAATGAATCCGTCCCAGTTATTCTCTTTCTGTTGAGCATCAATCATGTCCAAGTACTCAGGATTTACTTCAGGAATCACTAAAGGAATATTCTTTTTCATCCTGTGAGCACTAGCATTACTTGCAACAACATAATCTTTTGCAAAGTCCTTTTCCACTTTTGCTGCAAATTCAGTTGGAAGAGATGAAAATACAATGTCCACATCATTATCCATATCTTCAGGATTTGTTTCACATACAACAATATCTTTTACCTCTTCAGGCATTGCATCATTAAGATACCATGTAGTTGCATCCTCATACCTTTTGCCTGCAGAACGGCTTGATGCCGCAAGAGCAGTGATTTCAAAATCAGGATGATTGGCTAACAATTGGATGAATCTCTGACCAACCATACCTGTTGCACCAAGTACACCAACATTTACCATAAAAAACACCTATTCTAAACCTAAAACATCATTCATACTGCTGACAACACCTTTTTCAGCAGCAGGAGCATATCTGATAGCTCTGATTACACCGGCAATGAAAACTTCTCTTGTATGAGCCTGGTGTTTAACTTCCAGTCTTTCACCGTCACCAACAAACATTACAGTATGGTCACCGACAATATCTCCACCACGGATTGCGTGAACACCTATCTCTTCAGGAGTTCTTTTGCCGACAAGACCTTTTCTTCCATAGACCCCAACCTCTTCAGGATCACGGTTGAGAGACTCGGCAATCACTTCAAATGCAGTCATTGCAGTTCCGGACGGAGCATCTTTTTTCTGATTGTGGTGAGCTTCAATAATCTCAATATCAAAATCATATAATAAAGGAGCCAGTTTCTTTAAGGTGTTGAAAAATACGTTTACACCAATAGCCATGTTTGATGAAATGACTGCACCGACTTTATTGTCTTCAACGTTTTTAATGTTTGATGCCATCTGTTCGTCAGTGAATCCTGTGGTACCTACAACAATATTAACTCCACAGGAAGTGGCAGTTTTGATTGTTTCAACTGCAGCAGGAGCAATGGTAAAATCAACCAAAACATCAGGTTTTGCTGATTTTAAAGTTTCTTCCAAGTTTTCGGAACCGGTGATTTCAACACCTAATTCGCCTATGCCTGCCTGAATACCTGCATCTTTTCCAGCTAACGGAGTGTTTGGCATTTCAATGGCTGCTACAACTTCCATATCTTCTTGTTCTGTAACTTTTTTAATAATACCGGAGCCCATTCTTCCAGCAGCTCCAGTCACTGCTACTTTAATCATTTAAACACCTTAAATTAAATTTGAATCTTTTAAAGCTTTTTTAAGTATTTCTACATTTTCCTCTTTCATTGGAGCTAAAGGATCCCTTAATGGTCCTGAAGGAAGGCCCATGATATTCATTGCGGTTTTTACAGGAACAGGATTACTTTCAATGAATAATGCTCTGATTAATTCCAACATTTCATAGTGAAGCTCCAATGCACGGCCATAATCGTCATTTAAAATACTGTCAACCATTAAGACCATTCTTTTAGCGTCAACGTTAGCTGAAGCACTGATTACACCGGTTCCTCCGACAGCCATAATAGGCAGGGTCAGGGAGTCTTCACCGGATAATATGTTAAAGTCATCTTCAAGGCCTTCGTGTGTAAGAGCTCTGTAAATATCAGAAACTTTGTCAACACTTCCGCTTGCTTCTTTAACAGCATCAATATTGTCTATTTTTGCAAGTTCAACAATAGTTTCAACATCCATATTAACTCCGGTACGGGAAGGCACATTATAAGCAATAATCGGAATGTCTGCACTTTCAGCCAGAATTCTATAATGGTTAACCATACCGTGCTGCTGCGGTTTGTTATAATAAGGAGTGATGACCAAAGCAGCGTCACAGTCAACATCTGCAGCATATTTTGTCAAATCCAAAGCTTCAGATGTGGCATTACTGCCCGTACCTGCAATAGTTTCCACTCTACCGTCAACTTCATCAACTAAAATATCAATTATTCTTCTGTGGTCTTCATGAGATACTGTAGCTGATTCCCCAGTAGTTCCGGCACCAACCAAACCTGTTACGCCCTGATCAATCAGATAATTGATATTTGACCTAAAACCTTCTTCATCTATTTCCCTATTTTTATCGAAAGGAGTTACCATCGCAACGTAAGTTCCTTCAAAATTCATTCTAAAACCTCATTGAGTAAGTCATAAGCTTTTTTCGCATCTTTAACATCAACATAAATAACAATAGCTGTCTGGGATGAAGCTATTTCTATAATATTAATATTATTTATCCTTAACGGCTCCGTAATAGCCGAAATAATTCCAGGAGTTTCGTCGGTGAAATCCGGACTTACAATTGTAATCATTGAAGCATCGGAACCTAAGGATAGTGAACTGAAAACATCATCTTCAACCACTAAAGTGTGCAATATAGGATATGCTTTTTCAGAATCTTCTTTTTCTACAAATACCGTCATTGAGTTTTGCCCGGCCAAAATGCCAAGAATATTTATATTATTTTCTGCAAGGCATGAAGTCACTTTAGCCAAAAGACCTGCTTTTTTAAGCATTCCGTCTCCGACTATGGCTATAATAGAAATAGGATTCTTATGTAAAGATATGTGTTTTGTCATATCTCCTTCAAAAGGGCCTGTAATACGGGTACCTTTTGCATTTAAATCGCCGTGGGCAAAATTGATAATCTTAGCACTTATTAATGGATCTTTATATTTCAATGCATGAGGATGTAAAACCTGCGCTCCATGAGTAGCCAAATCCCTCATTTCCTCAACAGTGATTTCATCCAATAACTCTGCACTTTCTATTTTATTAGGATCTGTTGACATTACGCCGTCCACATCTGTAACGATAACTACATCACTGGCATCCAAACAGTGTCCGATTAAAAATGCTGATATGTCACTTCCGCCACGTCCCAGTGTAGTGATTTCACCGCTAGGTCCTTTTCCTAAAAATCCGCAGATAACAGGAATGATTCCTTGATTTAAAAGGTCCTGTATTCCGCTGAACTTCTCGTTTGTAGTGGCGAAGTCTATTTTTGCTTCCAAAGAATTGGAATCAGTCATGATTGGCCATATTGGGTTATATGGATCAATATATTCTGATTTAACACCTAAAGATTCAACAGTTGCTGAGAATAATCTTGCACTAGTTAATTCACCCATAGCCATTATTTCTGCCTTCTGCTTGTCAGTTAAAGTTTCGCCAATAGCTGCATTGGATAAATCAATTAATTCGTCGGTAGTCTTGTTTACTGCGGAAACTACAACTACTACCTGTTTGCCTTTCATATACTCATTTACTACGGACTGCGCCGCTTTTTTAATTCTGGAGCCATCTCCTACCGATGTGCCACCAAATTTTGCTACTATTAAATCCATTAATATTCACACCTATTTCTAAAGAATATTTTATATTTTCATTAAAATTTTTGATTATTCAAAAATACGATATATATCTTTATTAAAAGACATTAATAAACTTTTAAAAAGAATTGTAAAAAATTATTTTGAAAATTTATAAAAAATAGTTAAAAAAGAATAAGGAAAATTAATCTTATTCTTGAGTTTGTTCTAATCTGACAAGTCTGGTAACGTAACCAGCAATTTTATTTCTTAAATGTTTAGTACTTACAGTTGAGTATTCTGATACTAATTTTTTGTTTTCTTCAAAATCAGTAGTGAAAACACCTTTGTGAGTTTCTATAAGTTCTCTTGCTAAACGTTTAACAAATGAAGTTCTAATATTACCCATCAACATTCCTCCTCAATATTTCGTTTTGCTCATTTTTACTTAATATAGTTAGCATATTTACGATTTGATCAATAATTGTTGCGTCAATATCGTTTTCTTCAGACAACCTCTCGATTTTTGCATATATTGCATCTTCCCTTTTTTTATCATAAATTGGCATGCCCAAATAATCTTTTGCAAGTGCAATATCCTTTGCAATTGAAGTTCTCTGGCAAATTAAATTAAATATCTCATTATCAATCTCATCAATGCGATTTCTAGATTCTAATAAAAGATTTTCAGCATCTTCCTTATTTTCAAAAGAAATTATCTCATTTTCCTTAGTCAAAAAATCACCAAAATCTGATAATAATGATAATAATATAATTTATAATAATCATAGTATATAAACTATGGCATAAATCATGAAATAATGGAAATTTATAACATGTTATAAAAATAAACAGCCATCGTTATCAACATGGGTCTCTATTACATTTCCTTCCAATGTACTCCAAGCATCCTTAATGTCATCACATGATGATTCGTCACATACCGCCACAAAAGATGAACCGGTACCTGAAAGGCCTGATGCAATTGCACCTGACTGAAGCGCATCAATTGCAATGGCTGAATCAAAGCCTAAAGCTGATGCATAAATCAGACCGTTTAAATTAAGGGCTTTAAAATAATCCCTGTTTTTAGCAAAATCAAAAGCAGTTTCAACAAGAGGAGCCATAATGCGCATACGGTTGACATCACTGTCTCCGGATTTTGAATGGAAATTCGGCATGTAAACCAATATCTTATGGTCATCCATCTTTTCCCTGATGATAAACTCCCTGTTTTTATTGTCAGTCACGACAACGCCGCCGAAATAAGATGCTGTTGCATCGTCAAAAGATCCAGTTATGGTAACTCCTGCCTCGATTGAAGCATCAATTGCCAGATTAATTATTTCCATATCAGTCAAAGGATTTAAGTCAAATTCCTCACTGATTATTTTTGATGTGACGGCAACAATCGCATTGGAAGAGGCACTGCTGCTTGAAAGGCCTGAAGCCATAGGCAAGCTGGACTCGGTTGTTAATTTCAAACCGAAATCATTATTATCGACACCATATCTTTCAAAAACCTTATTTACACATAAATCCATCAAATCAGTGCTTGCCCCAACATCGTTAGAGCATTCAATTCCTTCACTTATCGTTTTGGCTTCGCATCTGATATCAAGTCCTATTCCGAATGCGGATCCGAAACCTGTTGCTATAGCATTAATTATTGTGGCTGAACCAGGACATCTAATTTTTTTAATCATTATTTTACCTCATCATAAGGAATTTCAACATTGCTGAAGTCAGCAGCTCTTTTTCTCGCATTTGAAGATAATTTCTGTCTAAATTCATCATCTCCAATGATCTTGTCAATGGATTGAGCCAAGCTGGAAGCGTCATTCGGGTCAATAAGCAATCCGACATCATCAGTTATGATTTCGGATATTCCTCCAACGTCACTTCCGATAACTGCCTTTTCACATGCCAATGCCTCAATCAGCACCAGGCCAAAGCTTTCTGAAAATGACGGCAGCACCAGCACGTCACATCCCGGAATGATATTTTCAACATCACTTCGAGACCCTAAAAATCGGACATCTGAAATATTTTCATTTGCAACCTTATTTTCCAGATCTTTTTTAAGCGGACCGTCACCGACAACAACCACTTCATAATCGGTTTTTGATAGTTTTTTTGCTTCCAAAATCAGATTGACATTTTTACGTTTGATAATATTTCCGACAAACAGAACAATAGGTTTTCCATTGCTTTCAAGCAGATTCTTATTTTCACCGGAAAACTTATCTATGTCGACGGAATTCCAGTAAAGCCTTGTTTTTGACTCGATTCCCTTGACACCTGTAGCCAATATTTCATTTTTCAGGGCGTTGCTGACTGCAAAAACAACATCCGCCTTTTTCAATACATTATTGATAAACGGCCTCATAAATGACTGTTTCTTATACATTTCAAACATGTCTGAACCGTGGGCAGTCACATATGTCTTTATCTTATGTTTTTTGCCGACATCACATGCCGCAGCACCTGCAGGAAATAGATAATGGCCATGTATGATGTCAATATCAACTTCCTTTACCAGCTTTTCAAGTGCTTTTCCGGCATTTCTTTTAAACATCAGCCCCCTGATTCCGGGAATGTTAAGACCTGTCGTTCCTATGACGTGAATTCCATCAATATCCGCCAAATCAGAATGGGGATAAGTGATTACATAAACCTCATGTCCCTGTCTGACAAGCTCCTTGGATAACGTATGAATATGAACACCTACACCTCCAACATGAGGTGGAAATTGACCAACCATAGCTATTTTCATATAAATCCTTCCATATTGTCATTCAAATAATTTCCTTCCATATCAACCAGAATAACGTCAAGTTCCAGTTCAAAACGCTGCTGGCAACGCTGCTTTATTGCAAGAGCAATGCTGTTTGCAACATCCTTTTGAAGATTGATTTCACTTAATATATCAAGCATATCATCAGTCGTTGCCGAATCATACAATGCAAGCAGAACATCCCTGTGGGCCCCGCAAAGAGCGGCATGAGTTATCATTATTTCGCGTCTGCCGTCAGCAACCGCATGTTTGGTGTTGAATATTCCTCCGGCGATTTTAATCAGCTTTCCGATGTGTCCGAAAAAGGTGAACCTGTCTATTCCACGTTTTTTGGCCTCTTCAAACATGAATCCCACATAGTTGCCTGTCTGAATGACCTGCTGCTTGGATATTGGCAGTCTCTTTAAGGCCAATTTTTCACCAATATTACCCGGAACAAAGACCAAATCATTCAGGTTTGAAGCAATTGCAACATCAATTTGAGTTACAATGGAATTCTTATATGCTTCGCTGGACATTGACCTTGCAATACCTGTAGTTCCCAAAACGGAAATACCGTCAACAATACCTAATTTGGGATTCATTGTCTTTTTGGCAATTTCACGACCTTTTGGGATTGAAATTGTGACCTTTGCAGACTTGCCTTCAGGAATTTTGTCTTGAAGGTTCTTTTTAATCATCTTGCGCGGAACGGGATTGATTGCATGCTGCCCGACAGGTATCTGAAGACCGGGTTTTGTAATTACTCCAACACCTTCCCCACCGGTGATTATAACCTTTTGCGAATCAAAATCAATCAGTTCGACATGAGCCACTATAGCCAGATTAACCGTTACGTCAGGATCATGATATGGATTTTTATGGGCAACGGCACAGGCGGAATTGGAAGATAACTTGCGACATTCATCTATTATAATGTCTAATGTTTTTTTAGGAGTTTCAACCTTAACACAGGCAATATCCGGTGAGTCCAAAATGGCGTCAATAGCAGCAAGAGAACAGGCTGTAGCTACAGTGCCTGTTGTGACACCAGTATAATTATCATCAGTCATTTTTACAAAAATAAAAAAAGAGAGAATCTATAATAAAGATTCTAATTTTTCGATTAATTCACTGTCACTAGGTGCACCAATAAATTCAACATTTCCGTCAATGACAACAGTTGGTACTGCCATAATCTGGTATTGTCTGGCTCTGTCGATGTTATCAGGATCATTAGCATTGACGATTTCAACATCAATCTGGTCACCTAATTTGGCTTTAGCACTTTCTGCAGCAGCAACTGCAGCAGGACAATGTGGACATGAATCTGTTTTAAAAACTTCTATTTTAATTGCCATATTATCAAACACCTATAATTATATTTTTGTGAATATTTTATATATTCATACTATTTAATTGTTAAGGTTACTGGTCAAATGCTCTCTCATAATATATTAATATATAAAAAAACAATATTTAATTGATTAAAATGGAAAATTTACCTGAAGATATTAAAAAAATAATTAACAGTGCTTACCCATACATAGAAGAGTTCAACCCGGCACAGAAAGCCGTCATTGAATCCGGATATCTTGATGACAAATCAAATTATATAATTTGTATTCCAACAGCAAGCGGTAAAACAGTTTTAGGAGTATTGCCTGCTTTAAAAACCATTTTAAACGGAGGAAAAGCAGTTTATGCCGCACCGTTACTATCCATTCAGAATGAGAAAGTGCAGGAATTCAAAGCTTTTGAAGAGCATGGAATCAGCGTTGGAAAACACCCGTCAAGCTCCGATTTGTCAGTGATGGTCTTTGAGTCATTTGATGCCCTAACACGTTTTTCATGGGACACTCTTCGTGACGTGGACACACTGATTATTGACGAGTTTCACATGATTGGTGAGTACAGCAGAGGACCAACACTTGAAGCGGCAATCACAAGAGCCAAAATAATCAATCCCTCAATGAGAATAATAGCCCTTTCCGCTACGCTGAGAAACATTGAAGAGATTGAAGGATGGCTTGAAGGAAAATGTGTGGAACACGATTACAGGCCGGTGCCACTGAACAAAGAGGTTCTGGACGCTGAAATGTTCAATACCAAAAACAAAAATGATGTTATCGTTAAAATTGTTGAAAAAGCAATGCAGGACAATTCACAGGCACTGTCATTTGTTTCAACCAGACGATTTACTGAAAGTCTGGCCACATATGTCGCTAAAAAGATTAACAAGAAGCTTTCAAAAGAACAGAAAAAGAGATTTAAGGAAGTTGCAAACCAGTTGCTTGAAGTTCCCAAAAAGAAAGGGTCACTTCCGACAACAACCTGTGTGAAACTGGCCGAAGCTGCGGAAAAGGGTGTTGCATTTCACCATGCAGGCCTTTTCAATGAGCAAAAGGAGATTATTGAAGATGAATTCAGAAAAGGAAACATACTGATGATTAGTGCAACTCCAAGTTTAATGTATGGAGTTAATCTACCTTCAAAATCCGTGGCAATAAGAGACACAACCCGCTGGACAAGCAACGGACCTCAGCCAATACCTGTTTTTGATTATGAGCAGATGTCCGGTCGTGCAGGAAGGCCTCAATATGACGATGTGGGCTATTCCTATCTTGTCGCCAAGACTTCGGATGAAGCCATTAACCTGCAGGACTATTACATTAATGGAGAAATCGAACTTACCAATTCCAAACTGATTGACAACAAGGACGCTATTCTAAAACAGATTATAGCTCAGATTGCATCAACACTATCCAGAGATTTGGATGAGCTGGTTGATTTCTTTGGAAAAACATTATACGGTTATCAGATGAGCAACAACCCGTCAATGTCACTGTTTGCAGCGGACAGCCTGAAATGGGAAATTGAACAGGATTTGCAATTCCTAATCCAAAACGGAATAATAAGGGCGACTCCGGAAGGACTTAAAACAACTGACTTCGGTAATCTTATAGCAAAATCAAATTATGCCGTAGAGACCGCAGTTAAAATCAAGGAATATATTTCAACATCAGACACTTTCAATATTCCGGAATTTATCTATGCATTAGCTCAGACTCCAGACCTGCCTTTAATATCATTTAAAGGAAGAAAAAGCAAGGATCCTGTGCGTGACAAAATGTCTGAAGTTGGCCTTTTTGCAGTTGACATCGGAAATGCCGAAGCCACAACAGTGTCACTGATTGAATGGATTGACGAGAGAAACGAGTTTGAAATTGAAAACAAGTACAGCGTTTATTCCGCATCAACCAGAAGATCCGCTTATGAGGCTTCAAGACTTATACGTTTCGCCAAAAATACATCCGAGATATTGGGAGACTATTCCAACCTGAAAGATTACGATTACCTATCAGCAAGATTGTATTATGGCGTTAAAGAAGACATTATTCCTCTTGTTGTCGGCGTTAAGCGTCTTGGAAGAAAACGTGCGAGAAACATTGTGGAAATCTTTGGCCATAATTTAAAATCAGTCAGCGAAAAAGAGCTGCAAAAAATCGATGGTATCGGTGAAACATTATCCAAAAAAATAAAACAGTTTACAGAGAATTATTGAAGAGGAGGATTATCCTCCACCTTCTGCAACATTGGAATCCATTTGCATGTTTTCCATATTTGCTGCTTTTTCTTTTAAATCCTCAATATCAAGTTCACGACCAGTTGGAGTGAATTTGACTTTGATATCTTTTTCATCTAAAACTTCAACTAATTTGGATTTGTACCATAAATTAGTCTTGTCAATTAAAACCCAACCGACTTCATCTTCAGTCTTGATGTCAAGAACTTTTCCGATAGTTCCTGTATCAACGTAACGGACATAATCATCGGTTGAAATTTCCTTATCACGAGCATCGAATGCCATGATATTACTCCTGAATCTATTCTTCTTCTACTTCGATGGTAACTTGTTCAGCTTCTTCAGCTTCTTCTTCTACTTCTTCTTCAATTTCAGTGTTTAAGAGAATGTAGTCACCAATGGTTTCAATGCTGTCGAAGTCAACTTCGATGGAATCGTTGGATAAGATACCTTTTTGTAATGAGATAATGAGAGTGGTAACTTTACCGGTTTCAACATCGATTTCTACATCGTCAACTTTACCTACAGCTTTTACTTTTTTATCTAATACGGTAATACCGAATAATTGTTTTGCACGCATTTTATCGCCTCAAAAAATTTAATTATAATAAATATTAATAACATCACGCATATATAAAATTAACTATTATATAATAAATATAGGTGAACAATAAATGAAAAATGCATGTCGAATTATTATCAATGATATTATTGAAGGTAGAATATCCACTCGACGTGATTTGGAAGTTAAAAAAAGGCAGCTTTGCCGTGAACTGAAATTATCAAGATTTATGAGCAACGCAGACATTCTTGAATATGCAACAGAAGAGGAAAAGGAGCTTGTTTCAGATACCCTGAAGAAAAAGCCGACAAGAACCAAATCCGGCGTTGCCATAGTTGCAGTGATGTGCCATCCCCACAAATGTCCTCATGGACGATGTCTGTACTGTCCTGAAAGCGACATAGCCCCTCCAAGCTATACTGGTGAAGAGCCAGCGGCATTGAGGGGAAGAATGTTTGAGTATCATCCTTATGTTCAATGTTTCAATAGACTGTCCCAGCTTAAAAAGATAGGTCATCCTATAGACAAGGTTGAACTGATTATCATGGGCGGAACATTTCCTTCAAGAGACTTATGTTATCAGGAATGGTTTGTATCACAGTGCCTTAAGGCAATGACCGATTTCGGACTGATTCTTGAAAACAATGCCGAATTTGAAATAGACAAACCTTTAATCAGAGAATTTGAAAAAGACATTCTTAAGACATATCCTCCAAGCGATTATGTTCTCATTGACGATGTTCAGCTTGCAAATGAAAATTCAAAAGTCAGATGCGTTGGAATGACTTTTGAGACACGTCCGGATTATTGTAAAAAAGATCATATCAACAGAATGCTTGATTTCGGAGTTACAAGAGTTGAACTGGGAGTTCAGACACTATCCGATGAATTATACACAAAAGTCAAAAGAGGACATACGATAGCGGACGTCATTGAATCAAATCAGCTGTTAAGAGATTCAGCAATCAAAGTGGCCATGCATATGATGCCCGGATTATTCGTGGGCCAGAAAGAGGATTTGAAAATGTTCAAACAGCTGTTCAGCGACGACAACTTCAAACCTGACATGCTCAAGATTTATCCGTGTCTTGTTACTGAAGGAAGCGAACTGTACGATATGTGGAAAGAGGGAATTTACAGTCCGTATACTGATGAGGAAGCCGTTGAGCTCATTGTTGAAATCAAAAAAATTCTTCCGAAATGGGTCAGGACAATGCGTATCCAAAGGGATATTCCTTCCACGCTGATTGAAGCGGGCGTTCAAAAGTCCAACCTCGGAGAGCTGGTCTACAATAAACTGGAAGAGCACAACATCAATTGCCAGTGCATACGCTGCCGTGAAATCGGACATAAAAAAACTTCAAGGAATTACACGCTGGAAGATTTCAAATTATTCAAGGAATCATACAATGCATGTGGTGGTGAAGAAACTTTCATTTCGATTGAGGATATAAATGAAGAAAGTATTGCAGGATTTTTAAGATTCAGAATACCTTCTGAAAATACATTCAGACCAGAAATTACCGATAAGACAGCTCTTATTCGTGAACTTCACGTTTACGGAAATATGATTCAGATAGGAGACAAGAATCCGTCAATAGGACAGCACACAGGCTTTGGTGAAAGACTGCTTAGAGAAGCTGAAAACTTGGCTATTGACAATGACAAAGATGAAATTGCCATTATCAGCGGTATCGGTTCAAGAAATTACTATCGTAAATTCGGATATGAAAGAAAAGGACCATATATGGCAAAAAAATTAATATAAAAATTCAAGACAAAAGTTATATATAGTTTCATTCGTATATTAACTAACAAATAAATAAATAGAGTGGTAATATGTACAGAGTAAAAAATTCAAAACACCTGGCAAGTGTTATTAATTATACAAATTTAAATAACATGATTAGTGAAGCTGAAATGAAGGAATTTCTGATGCAGGCTCGGGAAATGAACTTCAATGCAGTCACAATTAATCCCACATACGTTCCATTGGCCAGTGAAATATTGGCTGATTGCGATACGAAAGTGGGTAGTGTTGTTGGATTTCCATTAGGATGTGAAAATACAGAATCCAAAATTGCTGAAGCTACTTCATTGATTGAAAATGGAGCAGACGAAATCAACGCTGTAATCAACTTAAATCATGTTGCAAGCGAAAAATATGATTTGATAGAAGAGGAAACCAGATCATTGAAAGAAGCAATCGGAGATATAACATTAAAGATGATTATTGAAAGCAAAATCCTCGAGGATGAACAGAAGGCAAATATTGTCATAAGGCTTGAAAATGCAGGCGTTGACTATATCAAGACATCAACAGGATTTGTAACACCAAACCACATTTATGAAATAGTAAATGACATCAATATTTTCCTGAAATATGCTCCTAAAACAAAAATAGAAGTCTATGATGGTATTGACATTTGGAAATTAACCCATCAGGTATTAACTGCAGGTGCAGACATTGTCGCATCAAATAATGCTTATGAAATCGTTTCCAAATACAAAGAACTAAGAGAAAACACACAAATCAAACCAAAACCAATAACTCTAGGCAGATAAGTTGGAAAAAAACCGTCACCATATATTTTTTAAAAAATAATCTGATTTTAAAATAAGTTATGAAAAATAAGAAAATTAGTAATGCCATGGGCCGGACTTGAACCAGCGACATCTAGATCTTCAGTCTAGCGTTCTCCCATCTGAACTACCATGGCACATGGACCGAACGAGATTCGAACTCGTGATCTCCTCCACGTCAAAGAGGAATCATACCCCTAGACCACCGGTCCTGCACAACATAATATAATTTATTGAAAGTAATATATAAAACTTTGCAATAAGCAGAACCTAAAAAAATAAAAATAATTGACCAAGAAAATGGCCAATAGATTTTATATAACGAGTAAAAAGCCTATTTGATAGCTAATTTGATATCTTCAGCTTTTACAGTTTTTCTACCAGCGTGGCGTGCGAAATTAACTGCTTTTTTAGCGATTTCGTCACCTTTTTCTTCTAATGCTTCAGCTAATGCAATTTTAGCTTCATCACTAATTCTTTGAGCTCCAGCATTTTTTAAGATACGACCTACTGGTGCGATTGGTAATTCACTCATTATTTCACCTCCAATTAAAAGATAGTACAACATAATATATAAATGTTTTGATAAAAAGCCCTAATTTTCACTTATATATTAACCATAAAGCTATTAACAAATAGTTTTAAATTTACAAAAATATTACTATAAAAAATTAATCTTTAAAGACAAAAATTATATAAAAATATAGAAAAAAAGAATTTAGAAAAAACTAAAAAACAAACTATTCTACAATCCCCTTTAGATAAGTTGCCGTAGCATCAGTTATTTTTACACGAATAAACTCACCCAAATTAACATCATCAACAATAACTGGAATATATGAATCTGTTTTGGCTATAAATCCTCCTTTAGAACCTACTTCAACAACCAGCGCATTCTGATAGGAATTCAATAGTTCTTGGTTTTCAGACTGAGTTATTTCGCTCTTAATTTCGGATAAAAATTTTGAACGTTCTTTCATGACTTGGCGGGGAATTTCTTCAAGTGATGATGAGATAGCACCTTTCCTGTGCTGATATTTTGATAAATGAATAAGACTCGGTCCCACATTTTCAAGCAGTTCAACAGTTTTTGAAAAATCATCATCGGTTTCAGTCGGATAACCTACAATGATATCTGTTGCCAAAGTCAAACCAGGAATTTCACTTTTGAATTTATTTACTATTTCAAGATACTGATCTACGTTATGTCCACGTCTCATCTCTTTGAGTACCTTATCACTACCACTTTGTATCGGCAAATGAATGAAATCATATACCTTAGGTAATTTAATCGCATCGATTATATCATCAACATCACTTAAAATGTTTTTAGGATGCATCATTCCAACACGGACACGAAAATCTCCTTCCAGATTGGCCACTTCTTTAATTAAATCAGACAGTTTTTCACCAGTGTCCCGGCCGAAAGCTGCAGTGTCCTGTGCTGTGAGCTGAATTTCACATGCACCATTTTCAATAGCCTGCCTTGCTTCCTCAACGATATCAGCAATAGGATAGCTGTTTAAAGGACCACGGGCAAAACGAGTACAGCAAAATGTGCAGGCTCCCAAACAGCCTTCACAAATTTGAATGATATGGATTAGACTATCGTCAGTTACTTTTGCAACACCGACCTTGCTTTCTTTAGACAAACCGTATTCACGTACAATTTCACCACAGTAAGTCTGTTCTACAACATCAGCTGTTTTATTTAACTGATGAGGTCCGATCCAGCTGCAATTAGGCCCAATCTTATCTAGCTTTTCAGGATCTATTTCCACCATACATCCTCCGACAATAATTTTCTTCTCAGGGAATTTTTCCTGAAGCTGCTGGATTTTATATACGACCTTGTTTTCAGTCGGCAATTTAACATAACATGTGTTTACGATAATAACATCCGCCTCATCGATATTATCAACCAAATCAATGTTATTTTCATTTAAAACACCAGCCATTATCTGGCCATCTGCCTTGTTAAATGTGCATCCATATGATTCAATATATACTTTCATAAAATAAGTCTCACAAGTTTATGTTTTTTTGAAAATGTTTTTAGTTAAATCATAATCATAATTATTGAATTTAACAGGTTTTGAATAGACTCTTTTTATTACTCCAGCTTTAGCAAATCCTGAAGTGAGCTTTCTTTCGTTGGTTTTGATTACATGAACTTTAACAATATGATTTTCAATCTTTACTACATCGCCCGGAGCGATTTCAAAGTCCCTTTCCAAATCCAGCTTGTATGAATCAACTTTTCCATGCAAGTCAACTGAAAATCCGATACGGGCTGGAATTTCAACTGATGTTGCCCAGATTGTTTCAACATTTTCAAGCAGTGCCTTGTTTACTCTTGTATCATTCACTTCAATGCTTGTGACTTCAACCTGACCTAAATCGGACAGTAAAACATCACCTACTTTAAGTTCATCGCTTGGTGACAATTCAATTGAAGTTTTATGTGATTTGTTCTGTTCTGATATGATAAGTCTATAATCTTTAGGTTTTTGAGCGGAAACAACATCCTTAAAAACGTGACCACAGTCAAAACATTTTAAAAGATATTCTTCCATGAATTTCTTTTTTGATTCCTTCTGTTTTGAATTTAATATTTCAATTTCATCAGAACCGCAAATTGGACATTCCATATTATGCCTCCTTAAAAAAAATTTAGGGGTCTGAATTTTTGACCCTATTGAACTCAATGATTTGAGCTTATTTTTTTAATTTTTCATATAAATTTTGATTGCCTTTTGATAGTACAAAAGGATGTTTATTTTTATTAAAAATTAGAGTCAATATCATCGTAATATATAAATATTAGTTCATACATACATTATATTGGTGAAACAATGATGCATGGACTTAATTTTGATGAAACTGACTCTAATTATATATTATTGAATGAAATATTTAATATTATTGGTTCTCGTGAATCTAAACAAATAATGGCTAGAAATGGTCTTAAACCATTAAATAAAGTTATTTCTTTGTTTAAAACTGTTATTGTTGCTGCTTATTTTGAATGTAGTATTTCTTTTGTTGTTGATGAGTTGAAATGTAAATCTGAACTCAGAGAAGGTTTGAATTTTGATATTGTTTTGGAAGCACAGGAAATTTATGATAGATTATCTAGATTAAATCCAGAACAATTGGAAAATACTGTTAATAGTATTTTGAATAATCTTAGAAATGATTATCGTCGTGGTAGAAGAATTTTTATTATTGATGCTACTCCTGGAGACTTAAATATTAATTTTAGTGGTAAAAAAATTTCTAAAGAATCATTGGAAGAAAAAGATTATGCATGGGCTTGGGGAACATCAATTGGGTTTTATATAGGCTACAAAATCACATTAGTCCTGGATTACAGGACTAAAATGCCAGTTTACTTTATGATAGATAGAGGTTCACCAAATGACACTACCATGGTTAGTAAAATACTTCCAGTATTGCAAAGAAAAAGAATTATACGTAGAGGAGACTATATTTTGATGGATAGAGGTTATTACGCCTATGAAAACTATAAAATTGCATTGCAGAAATATCACATAATTCCATTAATTTTAACAAGATCCAAATTCAACAAAGAAAAGCTTAAAAGCATGTTAAACTATCCACTACATTTATTCCATGCAAAATCCAACTTAAAAAAAGTTAAAAAAGCATATTATAAATTAATAACTGAATTTTTAGAAAAAATAGATGAAAGAAAGAAAATTAAATATCATCGAGGATTCATTGAAGATTTCTTCAAATTACTCAAAGAAGGATTGGGATTTAAACAATTAAACAGATATACATTAGATTCAATGTCAAAATACACCTCAATAGTTGTACTATTAGCAGGCATAATCACATATTTGAGAATTAATTCAAAAACCGATTTTCAGAAGTTCTCAGAAGGGAAATTTTTCTAGACCCCTAAAAAATTATTCTTTGAGATAATGATTTACCAAACCACCATCTTCCAAAATGTTTAACATGAATTCTTTGAATGGTTCGAAACTTGCCTCTTCTCCTGAAGTTTCATTGACTAAACGTCCTTCAGATAAGTCAATTTTAATAATATCTCCATCTTTAGCTTCAATATCACTTACAATAACAGGCAAACCTATGTTAATTGAATTCCTATAGAAAATTCTTGCAAATGACTTAGCTATGATTGCACTTACTCCCGCAGTTTTAATGGCGACAGGTGCCTGTTCACGGGAAGACCCGCATCCGAAATTGTCACCTGCAACTATAACATCACCTTTTTGAACATTTTTGGTGAAATCCGGCCTTTCCCCTTCAAGAACATGGTCCGCCAAATCCTGAGGATTGAATGTTCTTAAGTATCTGCCGGGAATTATAACATCAGTATCTATATTTTCACCGAAAGTCCAAGTTTTTCCAGAAATAATATCCATAATAATCACTATTTTTTAAGAATATGGCCATGATTTTGAGCTTTGGTTGTGATAACTATCCCATCATCGCCAACATAATCTTTAATTTCATCAACTATATGTTTGTTGGTTTCATCATAGAATGAATAAACAGTCGGTCCGAAAGAACTCATTCCCACAGCATATGCTCCTATTTCAGTTAGTTTAGCCATTAATTTTTTAATGTTATCTGATTGTAGTTTAACTTCAATGTTTTTAAATCCAATTGTTTGTATCTTGTTTATTATGTTTCCAAAGCAAGGTAAATCTTTTTCCAATAAAAACGGAATCATATTCATAAATATCAAATGAGAATAAAGTTCCACTTCCTTTTTGTCAATCGGACAATACTCCTGGAAAATATTGACTTCTTTCTGTCCGTTTACACTGACATCAGACTTTAATATAACTAATAATACACCCCATTCTTCAGGGAATTCATAACGGCCAAATAGCTGAGGAGGACTGGCTTTTGAAGCAGAAGAAGGTAAAAAAGAGGATTTTTCTTTTCTGCTGTGCCCACCATCAACAATAAAACCTCCATGGTCAAAGGCAAATACGCCGATACCGGATGTTCCTCCACGGCCGGTGATTTTTCCTAATGAAATACCATTGGATTCCTGACCGATATGTTCAGTGATAAGTTTTCCTGTGGATAAGGCTATCTGAGTTCCTGACCCCAAACCTGAATGGGGAAGATATGCCCTGTCAACCCTGAAATAAAATCCTTCATCCACATCATAATAATCAATGACCTTTTGGGCTGCAGAGGTGATTTTCTTTATGCATTCGTTTCTTATAGTATCATTGAAGTTAAAGTTTTCATTAAAGTCAATTGTTATTCCTTTTTCAGCGCTTTCACCATATAACAGAAAGTTTGGATCTTTTATAGTGAGCCCAATTCCTCCATCTAACCTACCATATGAACCGTTCATATCAATAAGTCCCAAATGGAGTCTTGAAGGTGATTTGATGTACATAAAGTTAACCTCTAAGAAATGAATTATTCTTTAGATTTTTTTAATGCAGTTGAGAATTCCTCTTCAACGCCTTCACGATACATTGAATTGTATGTACAGAACGGGATGATTCTGCCGTCCGGGGTTGCATAATGAATAACACATTTTTTAACCCTGTCTTCATCGAAATTAAATGGATCCATGAAGTGCATGCATGAAATAAGCATTGAATCTTTTGAAAAGTCACCTAATGCATCATATGATCTTTTAGTAAATACGTTGAGCAAAATTTTCTTAATATCCAAATTTTCAGGAGTCTCATTAGTGTCAACCAATTTAGGAAGAGCTTTGGTTGCGCTGGCAATGACTCTTTTTCTGATTCCAAAACCGCCTTCATTCAATCTGTCTGTCAATTCGGTTAATTTTTCAAATAATCCGTCAACATCAATGAATCTGGTAATTGGAATTAACTTGTCTTTTCCAGGCCCTTCAGTTTTGTCCCTGAATACGTAAGTAGCTATACCACAATGCTGGTGGCAGTTAAGGGTAACACTTGGCTTTTCACCATCAAGTGCACCGATAAAATTAGCGATAGGTTCAACTGAAGATGGAGGATAGAAATCAGAGGTTTTAACTTCACCGTCAGTCTGCTCTTCAATGATTTTGACAAAATCCGGAATGGTAATTCTCTGGTCTTCCACCTGATCGGCAGGTGTTCTTCCTGCAAATGAAACCGGCTGGAAGTTGACTCCATAAATATTTTCATTATGGTCAAATGCAAACTTGATTATTTCTCCGACTTGGTGGTCATTAACTCCTTTGATTAATGTAGGAACCAATACAACACCCAAATCAGCTTTTCTACAGTTTTCAATTGCATCCAATTTATATTTGAGCAAATCTCTTCCTCTATTGTTGATATATGGTTCCGGAGTGACACCGTCAAATGCAAGATAGACTGTGTTTAAACCGGCATCCTTCAATTCTTGAGCCAGATTCTCTTTCATTGCTAACTTTAAACCGTTTGTAGCAATTTGAACATGGGTGAAACCTTCTTCCTTAGCCATTTTAACTAATTCTACAATGTCTTTTCTTACAGTAGGCTCTCCACCTGCATATTGAATAGCTGGAGTTGGATTAGGTTTCAAGTTTCTTAAGTTTTTAAGCATTTGCCTTATTTCATCTTGAGTAGGTTCGAATAAGCGTCCTGAGGCTGCTGCGTTTGCAAAACAAACCGGACATCTTAAATTACACCTATTGGTTACATCAATTAATCCTAATACAGTAGATGTTTCATGCTTGGAACAAAGTCCACAGTTAGATGGACAGGCAGCAACGCCATCCACGCAAGGATTTTCTACTGAAGTAATTGACGGTTCATAATTATTTACTCTATTATAAATTTCATCATCACTCCAATAAGTATTGATAAACTCCCCATGCTCGTCGCAGGTTTTCTTAATGAAAACTTTTCCCTCTTCATCATAGACTTCCGCATCGAGAGGTTTACCGCACTCTGGACATAAACTTTTTGTATCTTTTATTTTCAAAAAATCACCTTACTAACATACTACATTAGTACAAACAAAAACATAATATAATTATTATAGTTAATTTAATATTTAAAGTTATTTAAAATATATATACTTTAATGATTATAGACTATATTAATAAGAAATTAAAATGGAGCAAAAATTAAATGAATCTTGACTTTTCGATGCTAGCTATAATGTGTGTCACAATCCTGTACTTCCTGCTTCCAGCATATATATCCAACAGTGGCGGATTAATATTCGGCGGCGGTATTCCTGTTGATTTCGGGAAAAGCGATTCAAACGGGAACAGATGGATTGGAGACGGTGTAACATGGAGAGGTCTGATTGGAGGAACTCTTTTAGGAACATTAGTTGGTGCAATACAGGGATACTTCGGACCTGACTTATTAACATTATACGGAGAATATATCGTTACTCCTATTGCTGTTGGTGTTTTAAACGGTGTCTTAATCGGATTTTTACTTGCCTTCGGAGCACTGGTCGGTGATGCTGCAGGCAGTTTCATAAAAAGAAGACTGGGAATCGGACGTGGAAAACCAGCACCAATACTTGATCAGATTGATTTTTTAGTGGTTGCACTGCTATTTGCTTCATTAGTCGTTAATTTTACATTAGAATTTATAGTGATAGCTATTATATTAACAATGATAATTCATTTGATAGCCAATACCGGAGCATATCTGCTTGGAATAAAAGACGTGTGGTATTAGGCATGCCCGGATTTTCCACCTAACAAATCATCATCTTTACCGCTATATCCTACTGTTTTTTGAGACTTGAAAGCTTCACTTTTAGCAGAAACTGCAAGTTCATCTGCCATATTATTGAATCTGTCTGATGAATGGCCTTTGACTTTAATGAAATTGAGAATGCATGACTTATTTTTAATTTCAGACATTAATTTCCAGATTGCTTTGATGATTTCAAGGTTTTCAATTGGCTTGTTTCCTTTTCTTTTCCACCCGTTTTTCTGCCAATTGATACCCCATTTAGTAAATATATCAATGCAGTAAGATGAATCTGAGCATATTTCAATGACATCTTCGGCATTTGCTTTTGACAGAAAATCCTTCATGGAAGCATATATTGCATATAGCTCCATTTCATTGTTTGTTGTTAGGGGACATCCTCCTGATTGATTTAAGCTTTTTTTGCCATCAATCAGCAAAACGAAAGCCCAACCACCAGCTTCACGAAGATATTTGCCGTTTTTGTGAATCATAGTGGCTGCGCCATCAGTATAATAAGTGAATTTTGACATATTAATCCAGGTATTTTTCCATCATTACAGCTGTTCCGACAGCAGGCGCTACAACACATTCCTCATCAGTCAGAATATCACCCATAGACTTAACTTCCAAACCCAAAAGTTCAGCTGCAGGTTTATCCAGAATGTCTTTTCCTAAACCTGTTGTTACAATCAAATCAAGGTTCTGGGTTTCATGAACCTGTTTCAGGCTATCTGCAATCTGTTCGATTTGTTTTTGATGAATGAATTCAGACATCTCAACAATATCTTCTTCTGATAACATTTCCAAATCAGCGCAGACGACACGTGCAATACGTTTGGCGCAATCTGTCTTGGATTTGGACTCTCCGTCGAAAGTGTCGCAGACATAATCATCTTGTGAAATCAAGTCAAGAACTGTGTAAACATCAGCTGTCTGTGCGAACAGTTCGCTGGCCACGCGATACTCTTTACCGTTTAGCTCAACCTTATCCAAAAAGCTGGCCAGATTGGTTCTCAATGTTCCTGTATATACCAGTTCACCTGTTGCTGATCTGTCAAAGTCTGATTTGCCGATAGCACATTCCTTTCCATCTTTAATAGGAATAATGTCTGTTGTTGTACTTCCGGTATCAATGAAAATGCAATTGTCAGAAATCAATGTTGCAATTTGGGCTGTAGCTATCCAATTTGCCGCAGCTGCCTTTAAAGGAGTCTCTTCTATTTCGCTTTTAGACATCATTCCATCAATACCGACATATGCTATCGGGCATGAAAAAGTGTCCTCACATTTTTTAACAACATCCAAAACTCCGTCTTTTTTGGTGTCATAAGCGTCGACAAGCTCGGCGGTCATTGATATTCCCATAGCATCGATTTCAGATACCTGGCAGATGTTTTCAATCAATTCAACCAGAACCCGTGACAAGTCATCGTTATTACTCCACATAGGAAGGTATGCAAAGTCAACTTCAATATTTTTAATTTCACCGTCTTCAAAATCAATTACCGCCAAATCGGTATTTGCTCCACCTATGTCAAAACCTGCAATTTTCATTTAAATTCTCCTAATATCCAGATTGTTTCCCTGTTTTTTAAATTCCACTTCACCGTCAAGAGAAACATCAATTTCTTCAATGTTTCCTTCAATAATCGTTTTTGCTATGTTGAAATTAGCTATTTTCCTAAGTCCCACATAAGGAGTCGTGAATCTTGAGTTAACTTCAAGCAAATAAACAGGATGTATATCCTTTTCATCGGAACTGATTATCAAATCAACACCTACAAAACCGTTTAAGCCTTCAACAGATTCACATGCTTTTTTAGCAATTTCAAATGCATCTCGCTTATATTCACTTTTAAAAGGAAGTTTTCCACCAATATATGTTCCCTTATCATTTTTAAGTTCAACGAACTGTTTGTTTAGGCTGATTGGAGTTGCTTTGCCGTTATGACAAATCAGACTGACGCTGACATCACTTCCTTCAATGAATTCCTGAACTATTATTCTGGATTCCGGTGGAAATATCTCTTCCAAATCATAGCTTAAATCATTAATGTCTTCGATTATGACAATATCTTCACAGTCCACACCGATTAATGGCTTTATTATTAACTTGAGTGGAGTCAACGGATCTTCTGCCTGCCATTTTTCATGCAGGTTTGTGATAGCCCTTTTCCAGTATCCTTTTGAGTCTATTTTAAAGCGGAAAGTTCTTGGTTGGGGAACATCATTTGAAATACTTTCATATGTTAATGATTTATCGGACGAAATGAGGCACGCTTCGCTTGATGAAGTGTAAATGAAGACATTATTTTCCTCTAAAATTTTAGTGATATTATATAAATTATTGTTATTTTCCGCTGCAATGAAAATAGCCTTATCAAAATTGCAGGCGTTATCCTTTAACCAGGAAATAATGTCAGTTTCAATCAATATAGGATTAACATTATCATATTTAGACACAATACTTCCATAGGATTCATTCAAAACAACATCAAGATTGTAATCGCTTAAGTCTTCAATTAATCCAAACAGCATTGCTTCCGCTTCTGAAATTATGCATTTATCCTTTTCACCGGAAGCAGTGAAATATTCAAATAACAAAATTGAATCATTCGTAGACATCATAAGTAACACACATCTCGTTTAAGTTTAAATCATCTGCAGGGAAGCGCATTTTTTCTCCATCAAACACCATATGAATTAATGCATTGTTTTTGTCTTCAAAGTCTTTGACTGTTATATCCTCATCAATTAATGCCATTTTTCTTTCAAATGACGTCATGATGTCTTCCGGAGCTTCAATGTTGAGAAGTCCTTTATCATAGTAATCCTGGATTGCATCGACAGTCTGTTCTGCAGAGTTTCCCTGTCCATAAGGGTTTGGTGCATTTCTCATTTTTTCAGCGAATTCATCATCATTCAATATTTTGTTTGCATTTTCCAAAATTACATCCTTATCTGAACCGACAAGTATGTTTCCCCCTGCAGTTACGGTTTCCGGCCTTTCAGTATTGTATCTTAATGTCAATGCAGGAACATCCAGGGTAATCGCTTCTTCCTGAAGACCTCCGGAATCAGTTAAAATCAAGGTTGATTTAGCAGTCAGCTGCAAGAAATCCAGATAGCCTAAAGGCTTAATGATATGAACGTGATCCAAGTCATTGAGCTCATCAAAGAGGCCAAAGTTCTGTAATGTGTTTTTGGTTCTCGGATGTATCGGGAAGATAATATTCATCTGGTTAAGCTCTTTTAAAGCTTCGATGATGTTAGTTACACGGGTTTTATCATCAACATTTTCGGCCCTGTGCATTGTTAATGTTAAGATATTGTCCATATTGTCAATGTCTAAGTTAGCAAGAGATTCTTCTTCAAATCCTCTTTTTTTAGCTATTTCCAAATGTCTGAAACATGCATCGACAACAGTGTTTCCTGTAATGAACAGGTTTTTTCTTGAAAATCCCTCAGCCAAAAGATTTATAGCTGATTCTTCTGTTGGGATAAAATACATTGTGGATGTCACATCGCAGGCTCTGCGGTTAACCTCTTCAGGCATTGTCATGTCAAATGATCTGAGTCCGGCTTCAACATGTCCAACAGCAATGTGGAGTTTGGAAGCAACAAGTGCTCCTGCAAGAACAGCATTGGTATCTCCCTGAACTAAAACGATATCAGGTTTTTCATCCATTAATACTTCTTCAATACCTTTCATCATCAGTCCAGTCTGTTTACCATGAGAACCTGACCCTACATGAATGTTATAATCCGGAGCAGGAATTTCAAGATCTCTAAAGAAGTTATCAGACATTTCCTTATCATAATGCTGACCAGTGTGAAGAAGACACAAATCAATATCACGATTGACAATTTCATCTATTATTGGGGCCATCTTAATAATTTCCGGCCTCGTTCCAAGTACAACAGCTATCTTCATAATATCACTTAACTATAATATTTCATATTTCAAATAATTAAAAATTTTTGTTGAAAAACAAATTATTATAAAAATATATTTATTTATGATGAATTCATTAACTAAAAACAAGTGATTTACATGAAATTAATTGCAATCAATGGAAGTCCGCGTAAGAACTGGAACACAGATAGTCTTTTAAAGGAAGTGATTGATGGAGCATCATCTGCAGGTGCTGAAACAGAAATGATTTATTTATATAACCTTGATTTTAAAGGATGCAAAGGATGTATGGCATGTAAAATCAAGAACGGGAAAAGTTTAGGAAGATGCAATAAAAAGGATGATTTGAAAGAGGTTTTGGATAAGGTTCATGAAGCAGATGTTTTGGTTTTAGGCTCTCCAATCTACTGGCATGACGTGACCGGCGTGATGCGTTGCTTTATTGAGAGATTATTTTTCCAATATCTCAATTATGATGATCATGATTCCCCACTAAGCACTCCAAAAAGAACGGCAATGATTTATACCATGAATATGCCTTCTGAATTACATGAAGAGAATAAATATGAGACATTGATATTTAAAAAATATGAAAACCTGATGAAAGAATTTTTCGGGCACTGCGAGACATTATACACCACACAGACATTATTTGTCAAAAACTATGAAAAATACCATTTAGGCGTCTTTGATGAAGAATTTATGAAAGAAAGACATGAAACTCATTTTTCAAAGATAACAGAAAAAGCCTATGAGTTAGGTGTTAACCTAATAGAAATGAGTGATAGGAAGTAAAAACAAACCTGTCAGGCATATTATAATAAATGTGAAAATGTAGATTTCATCAATTTCTATTTCTTTAATTTTTGTATTGATTATTAAAGGCAGTAAAGCTATTATCGGAAGGAAATATCTTGATTGGACACCTAAAATAGTGCTGCTTCCCAGCGGACTCCATGTCAGGTAGAAAATAATATTAATTCCGACATACGTTATTAAAAATATCAGCGCTAAAATAATTCTTTCTTTTTTTCTTAATTCGATGTCTATTTTATAGAATAGTGAAAATACCAAATAAAATATTACATACATGAAGTTAATCAGTTTTATTCCTTTATATCCGGTATAATGGAAAAAATTGGCTTTCAGCAGGAACAAATCAGGAATTGAAACCACCATGTCCTTGATTAATGTGAATATTATCAAAGGATTGGAGAATATGAATCTGGTCTGGCCAACAAATGACACATTAGTCGTGGATGACGTGTTATACGTCTGAATGGCCGTTGTTGTAAATAATGATGAAAACAGTGACCCCACGCTCAATACCGCCAATACAACCATTGCAATTATAGCCACAATACTTATCTTTTTAAGTTTTTCATCTTCAAAAGGAAGAACGAACACCAGAAATGCAAGTATTATGTAAGGCTGCTTTATCAGACTAATCAGCAATACGGAAATGAAAAATATAGCCAGATTCTTTCCATTAACCTCACCCAGATACATCTTGATGAAATAGGTTAAGATAACCAGTGTAAAAGTCAGTATGAATGCATCATAGCTTGAAAAAGACGCCTGTGATATGCATAAGGGTATCGTTGAGAAAACAAGCAGATGAAGCTTATACTTCGGAATAATCTTAATCATAAAATAAGCAACTACCCCATAAAATAGCAGATTGGCAATTCTGGACAGGTATAAAGCCCATATTGTAGTCAGATTCAACATTTTTGCAATCAATATTCCCAATGCGGAAAGAAGATATGAATAGAATGGAGATGATGTTGTCCACTCCCAATATCCTTTATGGTCAGTTATCGGGTCATTATAGCTGCCGTTATCAAGGATTGTGGTTCCGTAATATGACTGCTGCAGACCGAAATAATAGCTGTCAACATAGATTCCCTTGTCCGTGATTTCAGGATACAGCTGTCCTTCCGTTATCAGTTCAGCTCTTGTAAAATGAGCGGATTCATCCGGAAAACTCATTGGTGGTGTGAAAAATATCATCAATAAACCGAAAACAATTATCAGCACCAGCGCAACATTGTGCAGTTTCAGCTTATTTTTATATGAAACATATATTGAAAAAAGCCCTAAAACAGTCACCAATAATATAAACATTACTTCATTTTGGGAATCTGCAAAGTTTTCGGGCGTAAACATTACAAAAATAAATACAAATATGAATGCAATAAAAACAAGCATGCATTTTCTGTAGTCCGTGAAGTAATTTTTTATATTCATTATTAAATATTTTTTAAGTAATAGAATAAATATTTTAAGATATTAAAAATCCAACTGTTCTGCAATGCACATTTTACAGACTGCATTTGGAGATTCGAGATTTGCCTCTTTAACCGGACAGTAAAAGACGCCGTCTTTTTCTTCCACTTTTAATGAACCGGGAAATGGAGTGCCTACAGGATGGATTGGTTCCTCCAAAACAAAAGTAGTGTACAATGATACGATTGCATAAATCAGAGGAAACTTTGTTTTAGAGGTGATGGATTCATTTTCATGATATGTCTTCAATGTGGCCACTGCATCAATGAATTCCTCCTTATTGACATCATTATCATAATAATTGTCATCATTGCGTATCTCACGGATGCGTCCTAAAAAATATTTGGCATATACTGCATGGCTTTTATCCTTATAATTTTCCTGAACGTATTTGCTTTCCTCAATCATTTCTGCATTGACCGCCATTAAATCAAAAACGGAAATCGTACCGGAATAATCCTTCAATACCTCCAGAATAGCCTGTGGAGATACCTTTTCTTCCCCAACAGCAATATTTGAAAAGTCATCATATAAACCCATATTCTCCCTCACAATTCAATGAAATACGGACAGATATTTTCATATGTCCCATCCTTCAGCCTAAATCCGTTAGGTATCGTTCCCAACTGTTTAAATCCTAAACTTTCATATAAGTGCCTTGCAGAAGCGTTGCTTTCAACAACAGCATTGAACTGAAGTATCTTAAAATTTAATTCACGAGCCCTTTCAATAGAATCCAAAACAAGACTTTTGCCAATATGCTTTCCACGTACACCTGCATCAACCGCATAGCTCGCATTTGCGATATGTGAACAGCGCCCGACATTATTGGGATGCAATATATAAAGCCCAACAATCTGACCGTCAATGACGGCGACTCCAGTAAAGCTCTGATAACTAAAAAACTCAAATCCGCTTTCCAAATTTAAAATATCTTCCTGAGGAAATGCATTGCCTTCGCTTACAATATCATTCCATATTTTAATCATCTGATTTAAATCTGATTTATCGAATTTACGAATTAACATCATATCAAAAAAAAGTTATTAGAATAATAATCCGTTATCCGGAATATAATTACCAATATATAATGATCCGCCTACAAATCCGAATCCGAAACATACTGCAGTCATAGCCAGGTTAAGAAGATATGCTTCAACGAGCTGCGCTATAGAAATCTCCTCTGAGTCTTTGACTTTGGAATAAACTGCAACACCAATCGGTATCAGTGTTATGATAAAGGCAAAAATAATTACAAAAATAGTTCCCATAACCCATAACTGGGAATCATTATGGTGAACAGCCATATAAAAACCGGCAATGAACCCGACAATTATATCAATGATGCAATATTTATCAAAAACACTATAAATTTTTCCCATTATTATACCTCATAATTAAATATCTTATTAATCATTTATAACTATTTGTGTAATTACAATGTGAAATACTTTGCACTTCAAAAGATAACTTTTTTAATATAATTGACATATAAATATTAATATCAAAATTTTAAGTTTTGATGAGAGGATTATATGTTAGACAATTTTTTTAATTTTAAGGAAAATGGTACAGATTTTAAAACAGAAATAATCGCAGGGATTACTACTTTTCTAGCCATGGCATACATTTTAGGTGTAAACCCTACAATGTTGGCTGACGGTGGAATGCCTGCAACAGGAGTCTTTTTCGCAACAGCACTTGCATCCGGTATCGCTTGTATCATAATGGGTCTTGTTTCCAAGTACCCTGTTGGTCTTGCTCCGGGAATGGGACTTAACGCACTATTTACATATACAATTATCTTAACTATGGGAAATACATGGGAAGCAGCTCTTGCAGCAGTATTCATTTCAAGCATAATCTTTTTATTAATCACAATATCAGGATTAAGGGAAGCTATCTTAAATATCATCCCTGTTGACTTGAAATTAGCTATCGGTGCAGGTATCGGTATGTTCCTTGCATTTATCGGACTTAAAGGAGCAGGAATAATCGTTGATGACCCATCAACATTAATTGCTATGGGATCACTTACTGCAGCACCAGCATTACTCGCATTAATAGGTGTTTTAATCACTTTAATATTATTTGTCAGAAAAGTGCCTGCAGCAGTATTTTTAGGTTTAGTCATAACCGCTATCTTAGGTTTAATATTTACCGCATTCGGATACGGCACTGGAGACATGCTAATGCCTTCACTACCTGCAGAAGTAATATCCACAAACATTGATACATCATTATTCTTCGGATTTGCATCCGGATTCGGACAGCTGTTCTCAAACATTCCTAACTTAATAATGATGGTGTTCTCATTAGTCTTTGTTACTTTCTTCGATACTACAGGAACTTTAATTTCCTTAGGCAGACAATGCGGCTTCATCGATGAAGATGGAAAAGCACAAAACATCGAAAAAGCATTCTTAAGTGACGCTGTAGGTGGAATCATCGGTTCCATGATCGGTACAAGTACCGTAACAGCTTATGTAGAAAGTGCAACAGGTATCGGTTTAGGCGGAAGAACTGGTTTGACTGCTATTGTAACCGGTATATTATTCATTTTATCCATATTCTTCGCACCTTTAGTTTTATCATTATTTACTTCACCAGTAACTGCAGCTGCATTAGTTATTGTTGGTATCTTAATGATTGTTCAACTTAAAGATGTTGACTGGGATAATATAGTTGTTGTGGCACCTGTCTTCATGACAATAATAATGATGCTTTTAACCTATTCAATCTCATTAGGTATTGCATGGGGATTCGTAACCTACGCTGTTGCTACAATTGCTACCGGCAAATGGAAAGAAATGAGCTGGGGAATCTGGGTTCTTGTTATTGTATTTTTAATCTACCTGTTCTTCGGTTTATAGTTGTATGATCAATTCATACAACTTCTTATTTTTTTAAAGTGATAATTATGATTAAAAATATTTCACTGATTTTAATAATTCTGATTTTTGCGACTAATTTTGCTTTTGCATCACAGAACATCAATGATTTGGAAATTCCGAGTGATTTTTCTGAGAAAAAAGCCGACGGATACTTTTTCATGCCAAAAGCATACGATAATCCAAGATTCATAATCTCAGAATATAATGAAAGCAGCCATAATTTTGAAAACTCATCACTATACGGATTCTGGTCAAGTACAGAAGAAAACATATATTTCTTTTCCAATCATCAGGCAAGCGATATGGGAGCTGTTGAACTGATTGAACTGGATGGAAAAAAATACACCGTTTCAGTATTATATGCAAGCACTCTGATAGATGAGGATTATTTGGAGGATTCTCTGGAATACATTAAAGAATTCAATTCCGAAAACAATATTGTTCCAATTTCACCTTAGATTTCATTACCTTTTAAGAAATCTATAATATTCATATGTTTTATACCATCACGAGACATATCCTCATCATCCATACTTAAAACATAAGCATCATATTTATCTGGAATACTTAATAATGGACCAAATTCTCTATTAATTGTATCTTCACGTTCCATCAGATAAGAAACTTGAATATATATTCGTTTATCAACTTTTTGACAAACAAAATCTATTTCTTTTTTATTGATTATGCCAACATCGACTTCATATCCTCTTCTTAAAAGTTCGACAAAGACTATGTTTTCCAGTACTCGAGGAATTCTCTTTTGATTACTTTCAACAATTGCATGATGAAAACCATGATCCATTGCATAATATTTTTCTTGAAACTTCAGTAATTTCTTACCTATTAAGTCTTGACGCCTACATTTTATCAAGAAAAAGGATTGTTGAAGAAACTCATTGTATTTTAACAGAGTATCCTGTGTTGTATGAATATTTTTATCCTTTAAATAATTTTTAATACTGTTTGATGAGAATGTCTGACCTACAGTATTCATCATATACCTAACAAAACGATTAAACAAATCGATTTTTTTAATGCTAAATCTATTAACAACATCATTTAGAATTATGGTGTTGAAAATATCCCTCAAAGCAGATTTTCTAAACTCATCGGTGTTGAATGCTAAAATACTGGGCATACCCCCATAGTTTATATAATAATTATTAAATAATTTACGTTCATCAGCTTCGGATAAATCAATTTTTTCGATTTGTTTTTTATATTGCAGTAATTCTTTAAATGAAAATGGATAAACTTTTATTTCAAGATATCGTCCAGATATCAAAGTTGATAACTCATTAGACAATAATTTTGAATTTGAACCAGTTATATAGATATCACAATCCAACTTAACTCTATAACCATTGATACTTTTTTCCCACTTGTCAACTTCCTGAATTTCATCAAAAAATAGGTAAATCTTTCCAGAGATGTCTTTTACCTTTTCATATACAAGTTTATCCAAATCTTTAAAATTTTCAACCAAATAATAATCTGGGTCTTCAAAGGAGATGAAAATAATATTATCATCATTAATTCCCTTGTTTTTTAGCTCATCAATAATGCTATAAAGTATACTTGTTTTACCGCAACGTCTAATTCCGGTAAAAACTTTGATAAAATCTGAATCTACATATTCATCAAAATATTTTAAATAATCCATTCGTTTGATTAAATTTTTAGCCATATTAACAACCCAAATTATAAAGTTTTTATTTTACTTTATACTGTTAATATGATATAAATATTTCTAGTATACTATGATAAATTTAAAAAAATAGAAAACTACCCTAGTATACTCGAAAGAAAATAGAAAAATAAAAAACTATCATAGTATACTCTATAGTCTATAAAAAACAAGTTAATCCAATAAATCATTCAAACTGAATATCATCGATTCTCTAATTGCATATTTTTTCTGCAAATTATCCAAAGAATCAACTAAATTTCTCTTAAACCTCTCACAGGCATAATCATCATATTTAAATTTAATACCGTCATACTGAATATCCATTAAAATCAAATAATCCGGTTCCGTTACCTTAATGCTTGCTCTTGGTGAATTTTCAGGAGGGTTCAACAGTTCACGAACATCATCCAGAGTCATCTTATCATTTGCAACGTCAATAAAAACTCGCATCATCTTTCTGACCATATTCCATAAAAAGGATTCTCCGTAAATATCAACGAATATTGGAGATAATGTATCATGCAGATTAGGAAACTCCCTTTTGTGATAGTCATCCAATCCCACTTTAGAGATTTTAATGTCATCAATTGTTCTTGTGGTGGTCTTCTGATATCTTTTTGTAAAATTAGTGAAGTTATGAGTTCCCTTAAATACTTCAGCAACTTCATTTAGCTTATCCATGTCAAGATCCTGAAACAACAGATATCTGTATTGTCTCATCTGAGCATATCTTGGCTTGAATGCATAGCGAACAGGAGCTTTTGCAAGAATTTGGATATCATCAGGCAGGCTGTTGTTGATTTCATTTACCTGAACTTCCTTTTCAGACTGGAAACTGATAACATTACCCAAACTATGGACACCCGCATCGGTTCTTCCAGCAATTCTGAATCTGGACTTTTTTAAATCATCAATATAGCCCAATTTACGCAAATGATAAATCAGTTCCTCTTCAACAGTCCTTAAATCAGGCTGTCTTTGAAAACCATGAAAATTAGTTCCTATATATCCAATTTTTAGTGCTGTTCTTTTCATTAATAATAATTTTAACTTCAATATAAAAAAATATATCTATAAAATGATAATTACAAATTTTTTACCATATGGCTGGTTTCGTCATAATCATCTTCTTCAACAGTTATTTCATAACCTAAAGATTTCCAGAATGACAAAGCTGCATCAAGATATCTATGTGTATGCAGATACATTTTATCATACGATTGAGACCTTGCAAAATCTTCCATTCTGCTTACAATATTTCGTGCAAGACCATGTCTTCTATACGTTTCATCGACCATCAGTCTCCATATGCTTGCAGTATTTTCTTTGGAATAAATGCCCTTAAACATTTCATAATCCTTATCATATGCCCTTACAGCACCTGTTGCAACTATTTTATCCCCATCCCAGGCTATAAAAAAGTTATTTCTTTCAGGTAAAATATAATACTCTCCAATTCCATCGATATCATAATGAAACTTAGGATTCGGACCAATACCATATTCTTTCATGATTTGGTCATATAAAAAGTCCTGAACAAGACGAATCTCATTTTCATTATCATTAATTTCTCTAATTTCAATATTCATAGTATCCCCATATTTTAAAAAAAGATTTGAAGAGAAATGAAGAATTTCTCTTAACATGATTTTTATTCCTGTGCAGTTTCAGGATTAAGTAATTTTTCAACATTTTCTCCAATCAAATCGAACAATAAAACAACTATCAACAAGGACATACCAGGATAGAATGCTAACCACCAATATCCTGATGATAAATAATTCATTGATTCAGACAATATTACTCCAATTGCAGGTTCATGAGGAGGCAAACCAAAGCCTAAGAAAGTAATTGCTGCTTCGTGCATAATAGCATGAGGAAACATCAGAATTACACCAACAATAATTTGAGATACGATTAATGGGAAAATGTGTTTAAGAGCAATCCAAAATCTGCTCCTGCCCAGATTTTCAGCTAAAGAAATATATTCTTTAGTTTTAATTTCCTTTACTTCAGATCTAAGAACTCTTGCAAGTGGTGTCCAGTGCGTTAAACCTACACCCATAATAACACCATATACGCCCCCACCAAACATTATTGAAACAATAATGATTAAAAGAATATGGGGAATAGAACCAAATAAATCAATAATTCCGGCAACACATTCATCAGCAAATTTGTTGAAACTGGAAAACAATCCCAAAACAATAGAAATGCATGTACTAACAGCAGATGCGATGAAACCTACCATCAGACTTAATCCAAGACCTGCAATGGTCCGCTGAAACATGTCTCTTCCCATCCAGTCAGTTCCGAAAAGATGTTCTAAAGAGGGCATCTGATTAGCATTTACAAAACTGGTTGGGATATCCCTTATAAAATAACCGGAAACAAAAATGCTTATGATAACCAATGCAGAAATACCAATAATTACAAAGGTCTTTACCCTAAGATTTGCAGAGTATAAAAACCATTGCCTTTTATCATCAGTCTTTTTCTTAATCATTGAACTCATTCTCCTTAATTCTTGGATCTATGAAATAATATGAAATATCTGCAAGCAGGTTTCCAACAAATACAAATATTGCACTAATTACTACAATTCCTAAAAACAATGGCACATCATTTTGAAGACCTGCAGCTACTGCCGTTTGACCAATACCCGGATAGGAAAATACCTGTTCCACCATAACTGCACCACCAAATAATTCACTGAATGATAAGAATTGCAATGTGATTGCAGGCAATAATATATTTCTTATTCCATGATTTTTAATTAAATCCCAGCCTTTTTCTCCTCTAGATTTTGCGAATAATACATAATCAGAAGATAAAACTTGAACTAATTCATTACGTGTATACATTGCAATTGGCGCCAAACCAACTAAACTCAAAGTCAATGTAGGAAGAACCAGCCTTGATGCCCATTCCATAAATGTCGCATCCGTACTTTTTACACCTATTGGAACTCCAAACCCTATTGGGAACCAACCTAAATAGACTGAAAATACCATTAAAACAAGCATTCCAACCCAAAAAGATGGAGCTGATTGAATTGCATAGCAATATACTTTTATAGCCTTATCAATCCATGAACCTTTATTTTTACCAGCGACTACCCCAAATACAAAACCGAGAATTCCACTTAATACCCAAGAGATAGCCATTAAAACTACAGAAGCAGAAAACTTATCTATAATTACATCCATGACAGGGGCACGATATATCAATGAAGTACCAAGATTGCCTTGAATTAAATCTAAAAGCCAATGATATATTTTTGTCGTTAACGGAACATTAGTACCAAAATACTGCTCTAAAATTTGGCGTTGTGCTTCTGATACCGCAGCACCTTTTAAATAAGCATTAACTGGATCAATAGGGGATAAATCTAATAATACAAAACTAAAAATTGCAACAGCAATCATCAATATTATAAAACGAATTAACTTATAACCAAAATATTTTGCTATTTTTTGTTTATTCAATGAAATAAACCCCCTTGAAAAACTTTAAAAAAAAAATAAAAAAAGGAAATGATTAAGCGGAGTTGGTTCTGGTCCACTCACAGATATTAATCAAAACATCATTTCCTAAACCATCAGGTTGATTTCCGATATCAATACCGTTTTTAATGAAATAATTGTAGTCGTAGTTTACAAGCCATGCAAATGGAGCATCACCAGCAGGACCCCATCCTCCGCCGTTAACAAGAGCAGATTGTGCCCATAAAGTGTTAGCAGTAGATAAATCATTGGAGTGCATTGCCTCTTCCATCAATTTATCAGAATCAGAGTTATTGTATAAGTTTGGATTCATATAGAAATCATCTGCTTCTTTACTGTGATATTGTTGATAAATTGATTTGTATGGGTCTGGAGAAGTCTGTTGCATTACTGCTGCTGAACTGTACATATTTGCATAAATGGTATCCCAGTCAGCACCTACGAGTTTTACTTCTATACCTAATTCTTTAGCTTGTTCAGCAAATACTGTTGCGAGAGATTGTCTGTCAAGATAATCTGGCTGGTAGTATAAATCAAATGATGCTTTTGTTCCGTTTTTCTCCACGATTCCATCACCATCAGTATCTTCCCATCCTCCATCTTTCAGGATTTGTTTTGCTTCATCAACATTAGCATCTTGGACTTTAGCATCAGGATTTGCATAGTCTCTTGTATCTACACTTGTGAATTCAGGAGTAGCATGACCAGAAAATATTTCATCACACATTTTTTGACGGTCAATACCAACATTTAATGCTTCCCTAATTGCTTTATCAGCAGTTACATTGTTACCTATTTTGGAACCTGCCGGACTTACAGCACCGGTATCTTCAAGATATGGTAAGGATATACCCTGTGCTCTTCCTGCAGATACTTCATAGAACTGATAACCATCCACAGTTTGGTTTAATGCTGAAGTTGCAACTGGTACAACATCAACTTGACCTGATTTAGCGAGTTCTAACCAAGTAGCTTCATCAGGGAATAATAATGTAACTTGAGTAAAGTATGGTTTATCTCCGTAATAATTATCATTTATTTTGAAGATTGCTTGTTGACCTTTATCCCAGTGGTCCAATACATATGGTCCAGTACCAACAGGATTTTGGCCATAAGTGGAATTATCATATTCTTCAGGTACAATACCAAGATATCTTAAATCATAAATAAAAGTTGATCTTGGTTCTACTAATTGAAATTCAACACATGTAGCGTTTTTAGCAACAGCTTTATCAAGATTGGTTAAATCCAAGTCTGATTCAGTTTCTTTTGCTTTGTTAAATGTGAATGCAACATCATTTGCGTCAAATGTTGAATTGTCTGAGAATTTAACATCATCTCTTACATTTACAGTCCATGTTAAACCATCTTCACTGATTGAATAATCAGTAGCTAAATCTGGAACAATAGTTCCATTTGCATCTGTTTTGAATAAACAGCTTTGTACTAATGGATTGTAGTTCTGGTGTCCGCATCCCCAACCGGTAAGTGGGTCAAAACCAGATTCAGGTTCTTTAATATTACTGTGTGCTGCAACAGTTAAATGAGTAGGATCAGTATCTGTTGAACCCCCCATAAACATAGCGGCAGCAGCAATAATAGCCACAAGAACCACAGCTCCACCGATTAATATTTTTTTATCCATAAATATTCTCCACAATATAATTGAAAAAGATATATTAAAATCAAAGTATTACTTTTTATTGAAAAATTCTTCAATAAGTAATACTTTTTTTTATTATTTTAATATGATTATTAGTTTATGATGAAACCATATAAAAATATATTTATTACTATTAAACAAAATTTGATAGATAAACATTTTTTAATAATTAGTCCATTAAATAAACAGTTTCTAAATTTTAAAATAAATAAAATATAATAGATAAATAGTTTTATAATATAAAAATTGTACAAATTAAATATATCCTACCTAATGAAAAGTAATACAAAAATTAAATTTAAATAATATCTCATTTAAATATTTGCCCATGACCTTATCTTCAAAACTTAAAAAATTTCTAATTAATAACGGTGCAAACGAAGTAGGTTTTGCAGACATCACCAATTTTACACCAAAAAAAAGACTGAATACAGGAGTAGTTTTTTACATCACATATCCAAAAGAAATCATCAAAAATATGCAAAATGCACCGACACAAGAATATCTTGAGGAATTAATAAGTTTGAATACAAGATTAGACGCACTTGGAATGAAATGTGAAGATTTTCTCATTAATAAAGGATATGAAGCCTATGCTCAAACAAAAAAAAGATTAGGATCAGATTTTGGTGAAAATAACGGGTTTGAATTACCACATAAAACAATAGCTACCCGTTCAGGTCTTGGATGGATCGGCAAATCAGCATTATTTACCACATTCAAATATGGGTCTGCTTTAAGATTATCATCCGTATTAACTAATGCACCATTAACTATTGGAAAACCCATACTTAAATCAAAATGCGGAAAATGTGAAATTTGTAAGGACGCCTGTCCTGGAGAAGCCATAACCGGGAAAGAATGGAACTATAAACTTAAAAGAAACGATTTTTATGATGATAAAAAATGTGAAAAATACGCCCTTATCATTTCTAAGGAAAATTTAGGAAAAGCAGATACCGTATGTGGAAAATGTATCTTTGCTTGCCCACATACTCAGAAGTATATTAAAAAATCATAATTTTACAGCATATCTAAAATCAGTTGCTTGAGAATTAATTTTCAATTCATGAATTTGCTTATCCATATGAACAGTTTGAAGCTCATCCTCCGAATCCAGCGCAACAACAAATCCCATTTTTGTCCAGAATTCAATAGCTCCATCTAAATTTTTATGCGTATGCAAATAAATATCTTTAAAACCCACCTCATTTGCAAATCTTTCAGCAATACAAAACATTTTAGACGCCAAACCACAACGCCTACATCTTCTATCTACAAATAATCTCCATATGCTTGATGTTATATCTTTAGAGTATAAATGTCTAAATTCTGGAAAATCTTTATCGTAAGCCCTTATTCCAATTGTTGCTATTATTTCACCGGTTTCTTCTGCATATGCTACAAAAAAATTGTTTCTTTCAGAATTAATATAATATTCATCCATATGTACAATATCCTGATGCCATTCAGGAACATAATCATATCCAAATTCAATTTTAATCATTTTAAATAAAAATTCCTGAACATCATGAATTTGTTTTGGATTATTTCCTAATTCTTTAATTACAACATTCATCATAACACCCAATTGAAAACTTATTACTTTATAGTTAAAAATTATGTTATAAGTAATACTTTTTTATTGATTTTGAATAACTTTAATATTGATAAAGTACAAAATAGTATTTAAAAGTTATCATTTATTATCAAAAAGGTGATTTAATGGAAAAATTATTAGATGTTGAAAATGTTTCAATTTCATTCATCCAATATACTAAAGGATTAAATCAGCGCGATTTAAAAGTTATCACTGATTTAACATTAGATATATCTGAAGGAGAAATTTTGGCAGTATTGGGTTCAAGCGGTTCTGGAAAAAGCCTACTTGCACATGCAATATTTGGAATACTTCCAGAAAATGCAAATTTAAATGGAAAAATCAAATTTAAAGGAAAAGAATTATCCCAAAAAGATAAAGAAGAAATAAGAGGTAAAGACATAGTTTTAGTACCTCAATCAGTAAACTTTTTAGACCCATTAATGAAAATTTCAGATCAAGCTATTGGACATACCGAAAGTGACAGTGAAAAAGCCGAAAAGAAATTGAAACAGAGAGAAATCTTTGAACATTATAATTTAGGCCCCGAAGTAGATGATATGTACCCATTCCAATTATCCGGAGGAATGGCTAGAAGAGTGCTGGTTTCAACCGCATTGCTGTCAGATCCGAAACTCGTTGTAGCAGATGAACCAACGCCAGGACTTGATGAAAAAACTGTAGAAGAAACATTAAATCATTTTAAACATATGAAAGAAGATGGTATTGGAGTGCTTCTAATCACACATGACATTCATGCAGCATTGGATGTTGCAGACAGAATCGGAATATTCTATTCAGGTTATGTGATAGAAATCGCTGAAACAAAAGACTTCTCCGGAGATGGAGAAAACCTGCTTCACCCATACACAAAGGCATTATACAAGGCACTGCCTGCAAACGGATTTGAACTGACAAAAGGACATCAGCCACTACACGGAGAAATCCCTGAAGGATGTCCATATTACGACAGATGCGAAATGGCATTTGACAGATGCAAAAAAGAAAGACCTCAGCTAATAAGCCTTGGAAACAAAAAAGTCAGATGCTTTAAATATGAAGAAGGTGAAATAAATGAAGCTTAAGGCAGAAAATATCTCATTCAAATATCCGTCCGCCAAAGACTATATTTTAAAAGACATCAATCTGGAATTGGATAACAAAAAAATCATCGGACTGATTGGAGACAGCGGAAGCGGAAAATCAACATTATGCAAAATACTTTCAGGTCATATTCAGAAATATGAAGGTGAAGTGAAATTCAATGATGAAAAACTTCCAAACAAAGGTTTCAAACCGGTTCAATTAATATATCAACATCCTGAAAAGGTAATGAATCCCAAATGGAAAATGGATAAAGTGCTGTCTGAATCATGGGATGTAGATGATGCAACATTATCAGAATTCGGTATTCAAAAATCCTGGCTGACACGTTTCCCACAGGAGCTGTCCGGCGGAGAACTTCAAAGATTTTCAGTTCTAAGAGCAGTGAATCCGAAAACACAGTTCCTGATAGCTGATGAGATGACAACGATGCTTGATGCGATAACACAAGTTCAAATCTTAGATTCAGTGATAAAAATAGTGAAACAGAGAGATATGGGATTTTTACTTGTAAGTCACGATATGGATTTAGTAGACACCATATGTGATGATAAAATCTATTTCAAAGATATTAATGGTATCTAACCATAATATCAATTAATTTTTTTAATGATAACCTGAAAACCTTTTTAATTTAAGCAGTTTATCAACAAACAATACCAGCAGCCATGTACCTAAAACTACCATTATAGAAAGCAGAATTACTGAAAGTAAAGTTTGTGTACCTGTTGATGAAAGAGATTTGAAAATCTGAGATATTGGAATTAATATTGCCATATGAGCAAGATACATACCATAACTAGCCCTGCTTACTGAAGTTATAAAACGTTTTATTATAGATCTGTCCAATATAATATAATTCAAATTCTTAAAAAGCAGGAATACAGCTGAAGCTTGAATTATCTCTAAAAAGCTAATATCATAACCGGAACTCAGATAGATTGCATCATTTACAAAAAATATCGTTGAATCATGAAAAGTTAACTTTAAAAGGGTTGATATTGAAAACAACATAATTGAAACCAGAATTATTTTATTTCTAGATATTTTAAATTCATAATTGGCTAAAAAATAGCCAAGAACAACATAAGATATTGGCAAGACAAAAAATCTTAAATCAAAAAATGTCCCATATCCCAAAATCACACAGACTGAATAAAAGACACTTGCAAACATCATTAGAATAATCATATATTTACATGCTTCAAAACCTTTATTTAAAATAAACTCATTGACAACAGGAATGATGAAATAAACTCCCATTATCATCCAAAAATACCAATTCCAACTTGCATTAAAAAATTGATCAATTATTACAAACGGATAATCCTGAATCAATGTCCCTGAAATAAATAAAAAAGTGATTATTGTTATAATAATCCAGAAGATATATGGAAATACTATTCTGGAAAACCTTTTCTTTAAGAACTGACTGATTGAAATATCCTTATTCAAAAGCAACGTTCCAGTTATCATTAAAAAGACAGGAACAGCAAAACGAAAGATTTCAGACAGATAGGATATTCGAAAATTCAATATTTCACTGTGGCCCGTGAAACCACACAGATGAATAAATATAACTCCAAATATTGCGATAAATTTTAATAAATCAATGTAATAAATTCTATCATTTTTATACATTGATATATATTTTAACTGTCAAAATATATAAGCTTATTAATACATGAATTAGCCCAAATCAATGTAACATTATTTGATACAACCTCACCAAGGACAATACCCATCCAGGCACCCCAAACACCCCATCCAAATACTAAAGTGAACAATAAGGCAAAGCACAACGTGAAACCTGTTTCTCTTAAAATTGTCTGAAACATCGCAGTTATTCCACGTCCGACACCCTGGAAAACATAAGTTGAAGCTACCCCTACAGCCATTGTCGGATAGTAAAGCACAATCCACATCAGAAAGCTTGTTAACTCACTTGATATTCTTGCACTGCTTCCGGAAGCAAATACTGATGCGATTTGGGGAGCAAAAACAATCGTTAAAATCATCACGATAACTGCAAAAATCATTGATATTTTCATTGAGTATCTGTGAGCGATTCTGATATTTTCGTAATTGCGGGCACCATAATTAGCTGCAATAACTGATACCAGAGCGGTTCCGATAGCCAAAATCGGAGTTGTTCCTATTGTAACAACTCTCCAGCCTGTGGAATATACTGCAACGGAATCTGTTGATGATATGAATGCAAGAAGCGCTGAAAATACTGCTGCAAAAAATGCATTGTTGAGAAGCTGCAGGCTTGCCGGAAGCCCTACTTTTATGATATCAAATGTTATCTCTTTTTTAAACTTGAAATTAGCTAAATTTGGCTTTAAATAAGTGTCCTTTTTAATGTAAAACCAGTAACTTAAGACAAGTATCACAAACAATGATGAAATCAGAGTTGCAACAGCCGCACCCGTTACTCCCAAGCCCAATGTGTAAATAAATATGGGATCCAATATAATATTCAAAACGGCAGATGCAATCATTGCATACATCGGTCTTGATGAGTCACCTTCGCCTCTGAAAATTCCGTATAATGCATTGGACAATATTACAAATACTGAACCTGTGACAATAACAGCACCATAGTCCATTGCGAAGTCAACAGTCTGGCCGGCACCCATCAGAATCAGAATATCTTTTAAGAACACTAACAAAATAATAGTTAAAATAATTGAAATGACAATTGTGATTAATATCGAATGTATTGAACCGTTGTCCGCTTTCTGTTTGTTTTTCTCACCGATATATTTGGATAATGCAAAAGCGGAACCTGCACCAAGCCCGTTACCGAATCCTATTAAAATCATGAATATTGGAGTTACAAATCCGACGCCTGCAAGGGCATCCGCTCCAAGCGAAGACACCCACATCGCATCAATGAGATTGTATAAACTTGATATTAATAGCGATATAATTAAAGGTATTGACATGCTTAACAGTGCCTTTTTAGGGTTTCCAAGCAATACATCAACATTATTTTCACTAAACATCAATAATAATATGTCAGAAAAGTAAATAAAATTTTTTGATAAATGGTTAAAAAAAAGTTATGAAATGAAGAAAGATTATTCTTCTTCATCTTCAGATACGTAGATTTCTTTTTTGACTTCAGAGTTTGCATCGACAACAATGTCTTCAGCGTTTTCTCTCATGTCCTGGAATGCTTCTTCAGCGTCCCTTTTAGCAGACATAACTGCAGCCATTCCTTTGGTGGTTGCTTCTTTAACTGCTTCAGATTCCAATACTTTTTTACCTACGATAGCTGTTGCAACACCTGCTGCAAAGATTAATACATGCTTGTGTTTTAAAGCTTCATCAACATATCTTCTTACCATATTTTTCATCTCCCAAATGTCAAATTTTCAAATATAAAAATTAAGTAATATTACTTAAATATAGGTTAGTACATTTTAGTATATAAATTATTCGATTTTTAGAGCTTTTTTAGGCTAAACAAATAATTAAATTTAGTTATATCAAAATTAGGCTTGTCTAAATTATTTAAATTTTTAGTAATGCCAAAAAATGAAAAAGTAAAATTAGAATAGTGGATCTTTCACCATTCCAATTCTAAATGAATTCAGGATAACCAAAAGGGTTAATCCCAAGTCTCCGAAACCTACAGACATCATCAATGTGATTATTCCCAGAATAGCCAATACTACACAGAGTAACTTAACTGCAATAGCTACTGTAATGTTCTGTTTGATGATGCTCATTGTCTTATGGCTTAAAGAGAACAGGTAAGGCAATTTGGAAATATCATCCTGCATTAATGCAACATCAGCTGTTTCAATAGCAACATCAGATCCTGCAGCACCCATAGCAATACCGATATTAGCTCTCGCAAGTGCCGGTGCATCGTTAATACCGTCACCAACCATAGCAACATCACCGAATTTATTTCTGATTGTATCCAGGATATTCAATTTGTCTTCAGGCATCAGATTTGAATAAACATATTTTATTCCAATCTCATCTGCAACCTTGTGAGCGGCAATCTTGTTATCACCTGTCAACATTACTGTCTGTACTCCCTGTTTATTTAAATCAGCAATGACTTCTGATGCGTTGTCCCTGATTTTATCGGATACTGTAATTAATGCCAAAACATTTTGTGAGTTTCCGACAAATACCACAGTTTTTCCTTCTGCAGAGTATTTGTTGACATCATCATGTGAAATTTCAAAGCTGCTGCCTTCAATCAGTGATTCGTTGGCTGCGTAATACTGTTCGCCATCAATGAATCCCACAATTCCTTTACCAGGAACGTTTTTGAAATCGCTTATTTCTTCAAATTCTATGTCATTTAATGTAGCATAATTTACAATAGCCTGTGCAATAGGGTGTGAAGACTGGTTTTCCAGAGACGCTGCAATTTTAACAGCATCATCTTTTGAGATTGAATCATCTAAAACTTCAATTTCACTTAATTCCAATTTACCTTCTGTTAATGTACCTGTTTTATCAAATATGACTGCTTTTATCCCTTTCATTTCCTCAACATATGTACTTCCCTTAATCAAAACACCGTTTCTGGTAGCGGAAGTAATAGCAGACACCATACCGACAGGTGTTGAAATCAGGAATGCACAAGGACATGAAATTACCAGAAGTGAAAGTGCCTTATAAATCCAGTCAATCAAATTCTGACCGAATAACAATGGAGGAATGAATGCGACACAAGCTGCAGCAACCATCATGACAGGAGTATAATATTTAGCAACTTTTTCAACTAAAGACTCTGTTTCAGATCTGTTGAGCTGTGATCTTTTGACTAAAGTTACAATCTTGGAAATTACAGAATCCTTTGCCTTTTTAGTTACAACCATTTCAAAGTATCCATCTTCGTTAACAGTTCCTGAAAATACCTCATCACCAACTTCCTTAAGGACAGGAACACTTTCACCAGTAATTGAAGCCTGATTGACTGAAGATGAACCTGAAATAACATTACCGTCCAATGGAACTTTATCTCCAGGTTTAACAATTACAATATCGCCGATGTTTACGTCATCAACATTTTTCAGCTCTTCGGAATCCCCCACTTTAACTCTAGCGGTTTCAGGAGCGATTTCGACTAAGGATTTGATTGAACGTTTAGCTCTGTGTTCAGCATAGTCTTCAAGGAATTCTGCAATATAGTAAAGGAATGTTACAGCAGCACCTTCTTCAGGGTGTCCAATGATAAATGAAGCAACACAAGCAATACACATAAGCATTGCCGGACCGACAGTGTGCCTTTTAACCAATGACCTGTAAGCCATTCCTGCAATTTCATAACCTGCAATTATAGCTGCAATCATGAAAATGATTGTGACAACAGTTGAATTGAATGATAAGAATTCTAAAATGTGGCCTGCTGCAAACATGATTCCGCTTGCAACGATGATTTGGATAGGTCTGTTAGCTATTAAAGGTTTTCCTTCAGCTAAAAGTTCCTCTTCCTCATGTCCGTGATCATGGTCATGGTCATCATCTGCACAGTCAGGACAACCGCAAATGCTTATTTCCACATCATCGTCATCGTGGTCATGGCAGGAACAATCCGGGTCTGAACAGGTATCCTTTTCTTCATGTTCATGGTCGTGGTCATGACAATCACAATCCGGGTCACTACAGGAATCCTCTTCATGCTCATGCTCATCAGAACAACAATCATCATCACAACAAGAATCCTCATGCTCGTGTTCATGCTCATGCTCGTGTTCATGCTCATGCTCATCAGAACAACAATCATCATCACAACAAGAATCCTCATGTTCATGTTCATGTTCATGGTCGTGATCATGACAATCACAATCAGGATCGCTACAGGAATCCTCCTCTTCATGCTCATGCTCATGATGATGTTCATGGTCGTGGTCGTGATCATGGTCATCTGCACAGTCAGGACAGCCACAAATGTTTATATCCACGTCTTCATCATAATCTATTTCTTCTCTGTGATCATGCACACTTAAATCTGTATTTGCTTGATAATCTCTTAATAATTGTTTATCAAAGTGCTGTCTATTCTCACAGTGAATTTCCTCACAATTAGGATCAAAACAAATGAAATTGAAATGTTCTGGATTGTGACAGTCTTTATCATCACAATCATGTTCATAACACTTATTTTCTGTCATTTAAAACACCATTAAATTTATTCTAAAATGTGTTCCAAACCAACTTTATATATCATTTCGATGTGTAAATCGGTAAGTGAATACCTTGCCATTTTACCTTCTTTTTGATATTTTACAATATTATTTGCTCTTAAAATTCTTAATTGATTTGAAACAGTAGTTTGATTTAAATTTAATGTTTCAGAAATGTCACAAACACATAAATCTTCGATAGCTAGTAATGAAAGTATTTTTAATCTTGTAGGATTGCCAAATATTTTAAAAAACTCAGCTAATTCAGAATATTGGTCTTCTTCAATCATACGATCCTTTACACGATCAACAACATCCTGATGTGTACATACTACTTCACATACATCATCATTGTTATTTTCAAGATTTTTATTGTCTGCCATTTTTAATCACATTAAATTATATCTACTTCATATTTTATAATGTTAATATATATAAATATTTTCATATCACAATATTATGATATGTTAATGTAAAAAAATAAAAAAATTATTCCACATCTTTAAGGGCTTCAACCATATTCTGGTTTTTGATTTTTCCAGAAAAGAGCAGATTAACAACAATGGACACAGTAAATGTTATTACTGCGCTTAGGGCAATGTTTCCCAACGTTAATGAAGGAATATAATACAGGGATTCTCCTGCAGCATCCATCATGAGTGTCATCAGATAGAATCCCAAAGGAATTCCTAAAATAAATCCTATTGCTGTAAATACCAGATTCTGCGTTAATAATAATTTCCTCAAATCACCTGTTTTAAAACCCAATACTTTTAGAGTAGCTATTTCACGCTCGATTTCTGTAAATGACAGTATACCTAAATTATACAACACCACAATAGCTAAAAGCACTGCAAAGAAAATTAGAATTGAAACCATCATCATTACAGAAGAGGTCATCTTATCCCATGCATCAACCATTTCATCAATTGAACTGACGCTTTTTATTGAATCGTAATCATCATCCACTTTTTCAGAAGTTATGATGCTGGTTGGAGTGAAATCTAAATCCAAATCATTTAACTTATCCGCAGATAAGATAATTCCCTGACTTAAAGGCTCACCATGAATGTTGGTTACTTTACATGTTATCCAATCGTCAGAGCCTATGATATGCCATTTTATAGTATCTCCAACACCAACATCAAGACTTTCTGCCATTTTTTGTGAAAGTGATATATCTGTATCAGACAAGTTAATAGGATTTTCATTCTTATCCGTCTGAGATATCAAATCCGTGTCATTTAATACAAGTAACATTGCAGTCTCCTCATTTCCTTGAGCCTTTATTTCAATAGCTTGCTCCATAATTTGACTGCCGTTGACTTCATCGGTTACGCTATCAATATCTGCAAGTGAAGCGCCGCTGTCAATGATCAGTTTGGATTCGAAATGTGAAATGTCATCATATTCCCAGGTCTTTAAGTTATCCATTGAATCGCCCATACCAAAAGCAGACACCAGAAGAGCTACACAACCCATTACACCGACAATCGCCATCAATGCCCTGAACTTGTTTCTTTTTGCATCACGATAATTCCAGCGAAGATTGAATGACAGTTTATCCCAAAGCCTTGATTTTTCCATAAATCCCGAAGATGAAATGTTTGGAGATTTAGGCCTCATGGTATTTGCAGGATTTTCCTTTGAAATGTTACGGGCTGCAAAATAGGAAACTGCAAGTGAAGATATAACCATCAAAGCAGCCACAACGACAAAACTGATATCAAAGCCAGGATTCCATTCAGGAAGTGAATATCTGGCAGTCATTGTAGGATAAAACAAATCAGGAATAATCATAGGGCCCAAAATCAGACCTAAAACTGCACCTGCAAGCACCAGCCAGAATCCATAGGACATAAAATGGAAAATAATTGTCCGGTTTTTATATCCTACAGCCTTTAAAACACCGATTTGGGTTCTTTGATGGGCAATGATACGGGTCATTGTTGTTAAAAGAGTCAGAAATGTAACTAGAATAAACACAATTGGGAAAACATTACCTATCATTTTGTGCTGAGCCATTTCCTCATTGAACTGGGCAACACTTACATGATCATCACGTTTTGTAAATGAAAGATATTCCACAGAGTCATCCAGGGATTGTTTGAAATCATCCGGCGTATCATTGAATTTAACCAGCAAAACATTATACTGAATATCAGTTGGAAATGCCTTATGAGACATGTAAGCAAAACCTATATCCTTAAAATCCGGAATTATTGAAGTTGGGGATGCTTCATAAACATATTCCGGAGAATAACCGATTCCCTTAATCTCTTTTTCTATTGAAATTCCATTGAAATCAAATGAAATGTTATCCCCAACAGTCAGATTCTGGGCATCTGCAAATCTTTTATCAAGCCATACACCAGAATCATCAGAGAGATTAAAGTCCTCACCTTCAGACACATAAAATTTAGATATTTCATTATCCTCTACAAAATGCAGAGTAATGTCCGGATCATTTGAAAAGTTTCCAACGGACTGTACGACAAGTTGCTTTTCACTATCCGTTGTGAAATTGTTTATTTCATCCAAAGCATCATCTGTAATGGTAGTATTATAAATCCATCCATCAGCAAGATTAGTTTCACTGTAAAAATCTGAACTGGTCTGTTCAAGACCATAATACTCCCCACAAACCCCACAGAATGCAAAAATGCCTAGAAAAGCCATTAAAAATATTGAAATGAATTGTGTTTTATTGATTTTAATGTCTCTAAGCATCTTTTTAGATAATGACATAATATACTATAAGAAAAAAATAAGATTTAAATTTTAGTAAAAAAATTAGGGTTTTTAAAAGAATAATAATGATAAAAACCCTATGAAAATAAAAAAGAAATTCAATCCATATAAGGACAAAGCTCCTTTTAAAAATTTATCCTCTTTTGATTTTGTATAGAAATAATAAGTAACAATACAACCTATTATTAAAATAGGAAGCGTTATAACTATACTTATATACTTTCTAAACATGAATATTGCTATTGGAATAATTATTGCTATAATCTGTTTTGCATCCATATTTAATCCCTCCAACTTTGCATCAATCCAGTAAAAGTAACTGTATCAAATTGATTAATTAACAATGAAAATACAACCAATATAAAACCAAGATAGATTATAAGTCCAATGAGTTCCCTATTGTCAAATGGCAGATATTTGTTAACCTTATCAGGAAATATAATCCACAAATAACTTAATGTTGTAATGATGAAAATAATGACTCCGCCAGCTATAGAAGAACAGTGAAATGCAGAATAATAACCCTGCAAAACAACAAACATTGCACACCAAAGAAAATATAAAGGTCTGTAGCCTATTACTTCTTTATCACCAATCCATCTGCTTTCATCACCAAATGCATTGAATCTCAAACTAACACCTAAAAAAGGCAACAGATAGATTAATGCATATAAAACTGATTTAAATATTCCAATATCATATAAAAAAAACAAAAATAAAAAAACAGCAATTGACGAACCATAAAATGAAATATAACCAAATGCCTCAGTCGTATAACTCTTAAAATATTCTCTTTTAAAATGAAATTTCTCATTTAATTCATTGTGAAAAAATGTATAGATAAAGCCGCCTAAAAATGTGAAAATCACAGATATTTCAAAAACAATTGAAAATAAATTTATTTTAAAAAAATAAAATATAACAACAGCAAAAAAGCTACACATGCCCACAAATATCAAAAGAGCATTTTTTTTAGATATTGGTTCATTGAAATTAAACATGATTACTCGTCCTATCGGTTTCTGATATTTAGTTCACATCCTTATTCAATCTACAAATCCCATTACTTTTACAAATGGAACAGTAGTGAATTGACTGAATAATATGAAAAATATAATCAATGCGATTGCTAAATATATTGCTTCTCCTTTTTTATTTCTATTTTCAAATGGCATATATTTATTGATTTTATCTGGAAATACCAGCCAAATGAAGCAGAATGATGTTGATAATATTAAAGCAATTATATTTGTTGGTGAAGTTTCAAAAAATCCTTGAACATAGCCCAAATAACAACAGATAGCTAAAACTGGACAATAATAATTAGGTTCATATCCTGCATCATATACTATTTTACCGTTTTCTTCCAGACTAGCATCATTGAATGTTTTAAATCTCAAACCTATTGCCAAAAATGGCAATGCAAAGATGATAGATAGTAAAATTGATGTGTATACGTTAATATCCGCACATAAACATATTAAGAGCAAAGCTAATGCAGTTGTTGAAAAACCCAAAAGAGTAAATGCACCAATTTGTCGTGAATATCCTCTAAAATTATTGAAATTATACAAGCCATATTTTTTGTCCAATTCGTCACTATAATACTCTACAAGAAATATTCCACCTAAAGAAAATAAGAGCAGGAAGAAAAATAGAAAGCCTAATAAAGTAAAACTTGACATGGCTATTGCAATAATTAAAAATATTCCAAATATTTTCAGTGCACGTTTTTTCACAGTTTCCTTATCTGAAAAATATTTATCATTTCCATCAAAATCGAATAAACCAAATATATTCATCATACCCCTCGAAATAAAACAAACAAAATATATTCATCATTTCATCAGTTACGGTAAAGGAACACCAGTAAAACTAGAAACATAACCCTCCCCAGTATCTGTAACTGCTTTATAAAAATTTTTTCCACTTGGATCTCTTAATACCCCATTTGATAAACAATTAAGTCCCAAACCACCTAAACCAAATATTACTGCAGAACCTAATAATGGTTTTGCTAAAGCAGGGTATCTTATAGCAGATACTATACACATAGATGATGCTTCAATTGCAAAATCAGCGAAAATTCCTGTTGCATATTCAAATGCAATCCATTGGTCTTCAGTAATAGTTAAACTATTAAAATTTTCACTGAAACGATTATTAATAGAAGATTGTGAATTATTTACAATAAATATTTCATAGACTTTTCCACTATTATTTTGTGTATTATCAGTCAAACCATCACAAAAACAATATGAATAATCTGAAGATAATGCTCCCTTATATAAAAATCCATCAAATTCAGTAGTTACAGAAACAATTCCTGACGATTGATTAATTATTAACTTTTCAGAATAATCTTTCAAATCAACAATCAATAGTTCATTATTTTGTGCTAAACCAAACCAATCACCACATAAAATATGTTGTGATAATGAAGAAAGAGATCCGATAGAATTTATATTTGAAAATCCTAAAACTATACTTTCCATATCACTTAGCATGATTGAACATTCAAATCTGAAGTTTTTCATATTTGTATCATTATTGCTAGACAATATCATGTTCATACTTGGGTTAGGTACATGAATATAACTCACACCACCATTCATTACTCCTGACATTACTACAGTATTTTCATTACGTGTCCATGTTAAATTATAAAAATCATCCTTTTCATTAGCTAAATTATCACTCATATACATTGTCATTAAACCATTTAAAAATGTTCCATAACTAGCTTTTCTAATACCCATAGTATAGTTCTTATTTAACCAATAATTTATATCTTCATTGGATATTTTTCTATCAGCAATCGTGAATGTTTGTATTGTGTTATATCCTGCTTGAGAATCAACGAAAACACCTGTATTGATTTTTTCTGTTTTTTCAATTATTTCATTATTAATTATCAATTCTGTATCCATATATTCAAAATCAGGATTTTTATCAATCCTATCAGTTTCAGGAGTATAATGTAAAGTAGTATTTGTGTTTGTATAATTTAATAAATTTAAATTTCCATTTAAAAATTGATTATATGTAACATTATAAAAGAATATACCATTATAATAAACGTTTCCATTTGCTAATTGTATTTTAAGTCCCGCATCATCATTAAACATTGAATTAGAGTATAAAACTTCTCCCCATTGATTGAAGTTTTTAATAAATGAAATTGCTTGTAAATCAAAACCATTTCTGTAAAGAGATGAATATGCGACACTGAATCCATTAATGTTGTTTTCATTGATTGTGTCATAATAATAAATTTTAACGTAATCTTTTTCAGTTTTAAGAAGGATTCCTTGAACTGTAGGCACATAATTTTGATTTACAGTAATTTTTTCTCCTGTTTTAGAAATGAAATAATTATCACCATCTGATAATTTTGTATAATTATTACTATATGCAAGACTAGCTTGACCATATACAAAAGCAAATATCTGTGATGTTGTAATTACAATTTCTCGAGTTTCATATACTTTTATTATTCCATTTTCACCAGATTTAGCTATATATTCAGGAAGTAAACTATTAGGATTTACATAATTTAAGCCACTTACATTAAAATACATTGGAATATTTACATTGTAAACTAAATTTGGTGTTAAATTTACAGTTATTATATTATTTTTTATAATTGAATTATAATATGTTGATCCAGTGTATGTTGTTGAAATTGAATATTGGCCATGAGGTAAATTTATATTAAGTTTAGCAATACCATTTTCATCAGTCATTATGGTGTGGGAAACACCATTGATTTGGAAAATAATGTTTTGATTTGGCATTGAAAAATTATTGTTATCTTTTAAAACGGCATCAAAAGTATATCCTGTGTCTCTGAGAAGAATATTTTGTGTATTTAAATTGACATTTAATTTTGTGGAAGAGTCTACTCGTGTAATAATTTTTGTAGGTCCGGTATAAGCATTGTATTGAAATGTTCCTGAAAATGAACAATGTATAGGATAATCCTGAGGGTTTAGAAAATTGATTTTTAATTTAGCAATTCCATTATTATCACTTGTTCGTACATATGTAACACCATTAACATAGAAATTTACGTCTATATTGGGTAATGCTTTGTTTGATGGATCCATTACATTAACTACGAAGTATTGCCTGCTCTATTTATAACAAAATTACTGTAATTTAAATAAACGCTTTGTTTGATTACTGTTATTGTGTATCCTAAAGAAAGTCCGTCATTATTATTATAGACTGTTATTATGTATTCTTCTGGGCTAAGATTGATATTTAGTTTAGCTACTCCGGTTTTGTCTGTGGTTCTATTATAGAATACTCCATTTATATTGAATGTGGCGTTTGTGTTTTTCAAACGATTTCCGTTACTATCAAATAGCATGACATTAAATTGTGAATCATTTTTATATGATTTAACCAAGTCATGAGCTAGTATAGTGGAAACTACGTAGGCATTATTTTCTATAAAAGAAGATTTATATAAATCATTTCCTAAAAATAGTGCGTTAACAGAATAATTTCCGGGGTTTAAATTAATATTTAGTGAAGCATGACCATTACTATCTGTGATTCTGGTATAACTTACTCCATTAATAGTGATAATGATTCTTTCGTTACTTAAAGGATTATCTGATTCATCTTTTAAATAAACAGAATATTTCCCATTCTTATAAAATAAACAAACATCATAAGCAATTAAAACACTGTTCATTTGATTAGTTCTTGTTTGAATTTCATCAACATAAAAATAAGATTTATTGGTTAAATTATCCCAACCCCAAAATAAATCATAATTAGCATTAGCCCGTACATTATCAGGAAAAGTCATATTTAAATAGTCATCATTATTAAAAAAGTCTTTTTGATTTGAAATATCTTTAAAAATTAAATTACTATTATATTTAATAAATCTATTTGTGATTTGTTGAC
>NZ_JAFSNZ010000044.1 GCF_017447225.1 Methanobrevibacter sp.
ATGTTGAATATAAAAATTTTCAATAAAGTATACTTGAATTTTTATAAAATATAAGTAAGTATATATATTAAAAGGTACATAATAATTAATTGGCTACGAAAGTAGCTAGAGATGTAGATTAAAACAGCCAAACTTTAAAATTCATTTCTCTAAAAAAAGCTTGTCAAACAAGTGATTAGGTAGGTAATGCCCATTACTTACCTAATATCCCATAAAACACTACTTTTTTTATTAATAAAGCAAATCTAATTTAAGAAAAATTTATATTAATTTTTTTACAAAGATATTATTGGGTAATTGTATGAAACTGAAATTAGGAATAATCTACGGAATTTTAATATGGCTTTTAACATATATCATTTCCAATATCTTTCAGCCAGTAATGATTGAAAATATTATATATATGAACATAATAGTTCCGATAAGCATTATCATTGTCGCAGGATTTTTTGGAATACTTTACATAAGAAATTTCAATGAAAACGAAGTAATTGAAGGAATAAAAGTAGGAATCCTATTTATCATAATAGACATAATATGCGACATGCTGTTTTTCATTATTCCCAATAACCAAAATGCATTGGTTTTGAATTACCCACTCCATATTGCTTATATGGTAATTATAATTTTAATAATAACCACATTGCTCGGTTATCTGGCACAAATGAACATTGAGTTAAAATAAAGAGGAAATCTATGTTATCAAAAGCTCATCCACGTTATGAATCATTAGTATTGAGAGATAAAATTGTTAAAGCATCCAAAGAAGGCATTCTTGCAGACTCAGCCATGATTGCTCACGGCAGAGGAGAGGCATTTGACTATTTGCTTGGCGAAAAAACCACATTGCCTGCAAAAAGAGCCATGTATGTTACTGTGGCATTGATGATTTTATCAAAAAATCCGGTAATTTCAGTTAATGGAAATACCACTGCACTGGCCATAGATGAAGTTATAGAATTTGCAAATGCTGTAGATGCAAAAATTGAAATCAACTTATTTTACAGGACTGATGAAAGAGTTGACAAAATCGCAAAACTGTACAGGGATCACGGCTATCCCGAAATACTCGGAAGCAATGACGATGAAATAATGTATATCAATGAAATCAAAAACCCTAGAGCTTCTGCAAGCAAAAGCGGAATATACAGTGCAGATACAATATTAGTGCCTCTTGAAGACGGCGACAGGGCTGAAATATTATCCAGAAGCGGAAAAAATATAATTACAATAGATTTAAATCCTCTATCAAGAACATCAAAAATGTCTGATGTTTCCATTGTGGATAATGTTGTCCGTGCAATACCATTCATGACAAAGATAGCTGAGGATTTAAAATCACAGGACAGAGACTTTTTAAAAGAGATGATTGAAGAATTTGACAATGAAATTAATCTGAAAGAATCGTTGGATTCATTTAAAATTAAAGAGGATGTAAAATGAGAGTAATGGGAATATCCGGCATGCCTGGATCCGGAAAGAGTTTTGTTTCTGAAATAGCTACCAAAAAAGGTGCTATGATTGTTAGTATGGGAGACATCATACGAGAAGAAGCTAAAAAGCGTGGCGAGTCAACTAAAGAAACTGCACAGAATTTAAGAAAAGAATTTGGAGAAAATATTGTTGCAGAGCTGACCGTTGAAAAAATTAAAAAAATCCTGGAAGAGGGCTTTGACTCATCCATTATCGTTGAGGGCATAAGAAGTCCTTTTGAAGTTAATATATTTAAGGAAAACTTCGATGACTTTATCGTACTCTCAATTTTCGCAAATCCAGATATAAGATTTGAAAGAATAAAATCAAGACAAAGGGAAGACGATACAACAGATTATGAGACATTCGTATCAAGAGACCAAAGGGAACTTGACTTTGGAATCGGCGATGTTATTTCCCTTTCCAATAAACTGATTATTAACGAAAGTGACCTGGACACTTACCTAAAAGAAATAAATGAATTTTTAGAAGAATATAATATCTAATTATTTTTCTTCTAAAACCGCTTTTTCAATAATATACAGACCGCTGTCTACATGCCATTGCTTTTTATCCTGCAATATTTTCACTCTTTTAGTGAAAATAGGTCCGTCTAAAACAAGGGTTTCGGCTTCACCTCCTTCAAAAGCTATGTTGAGACCAACTTTATCATTAAGCTTAACCAGATCATCTATGCATTCATCATCGATTATGCGGCCAAGCCATTTTTCATCAAGTCCATAAGCCGCTACTCCACTGATTATGACCTTAAATCCAAGGGATACTATTTCTCTCATATAGTCAAGCTCATTTACATGCCAATATGGAGAAATCACCTTAAGACCACATTCGTCGCCCAGCTTTTCAATCCTTGACTTTTGATAAACTGAGTAAAGTGCACCAGTGTAGATAGCTTCAACGCCTAAACTTTTCAGTTCCAGAAAACCTCTTTTCAAATCTTCAAGTTCCACCTCTTTAATTCCATCAGTTTCAACACTGATGATTGGAATATTCATCGCTTCTGCAAGCAAATCAGTGAGGTGAATGTTTGGAACATGAAACATATATGACTCGTCATTGGCTGACTTCATCGAAAGAAGATATTCCACATCTTCACCATTTTCTAAAGCATTGTAAACAGCCATTGTGCTGTCTTTTCCGCCGGAAAATAATACTGCGACCTTCATAATTATCTTTTCTTTTTAGTGCGCATAAATCTGTCAAATCTTCTTTTTCCGACAACGAAAGAGTCGAAGAAAAGACCTAATATACCGACTACAACACCGATACCTCCGCATACTAGAACAAATTCAGTGTTTGAAATCATTGATGCATTGGTGTTGTCCAGACTGGATTGGACAGATCCGTCAATTGATGAAGCTACAATTCCTTTTGAAAGAAGATACTCTTCAACCTGATCAAGTGCAGATGAGGAAATGACGACTTTTGCGTGTACCTGCGCATAGGAAATAGGTCCGCCGAAGACTAACTTGTACCAGTCAGCGAATGATTTTAAGGCTTCGGATGAAGAATAGTTATCAAGAGCTATATAAATTGTTCCGTCAGTTTTGTTGACAGTGTAATTTGTAAAGTGAGAGTCAACATTACCTACAGCATAATTGAAGTATTCATATTCCCTGTCCGAGAATTTCCACAGAGGTATCGTGATTCCTGTTTCCTCAAAAGATTTAAAACCTTCGATTTGAGACAAATCACTTTCAAGCTTATTGATATCCGTTGAAGATGAAACATCAAGGTATAGCGTTTCCTCATTTCCTGGCATTGCCTTTTCAAACGAGCTGGCGATTTCGGGTATATCCGAATAAATCGGACTTAGGAAAAAGGCTCCTCCCAAAGCACCTATAAAAAAAGCAACAACCAAAACTAGTGCGATTTCCTTTTTAGGCATGAATGGTCTTAACATACCTATGGAAAAAACAAATATCATCATTATTAAAAATAAGACGATATAAATAATAGTAATAATAATATCCATTAAATCCCTCATTTAACTAAATATAATTTATTATATAAATTATTACTATTAAATAAGTTTTGATTAATATTTCTTATAGATTATCATTTTTTCTTCACCAATCGGCCATTCCACTATAATTTTGTTCTCACCTTTGTCAAGATTGAGTCCGCCAGATGCAAGATTTGAATTATGATTCAAAATTAAGGTTTTTGACTTTCCGTCACTTAGTTTTAAGGAAGCGGAAATGTATGAATTCGTTATCTTAACATAGGTCGGCCTATTCACATCCAGAAAAACAGTCTGTCTTGCTCCCTGGCCTTCTCCATAAACCTGACTTATTGCACCGGAGAGTTTTGAAAGCTCACCTTTCGCATTCAGCGTGTTTGATATATCCATCGTTTTTTCAATAGCGATTTCGGCTAATGGGAGAGTGAACGCTATTAGAAGAATCAGTGAAATTGCAAATATCAGTAAGTATTCCAGTGAAATCTGTCCTCTATCATCATCAATCATTTATATCACGAAAATTATGTTGTTTATAATTATCATCGAGAGATCGCCGTAAAATATGGCTATTATCAGTCCCAGAAGAACTGACGGGACAAAGGGAAATCCCATCTTTACGGAAATCTTATTTGATATTATTCTTTGAGCGTTCATTATCTTTAAAAGATACATGTCTTTGGCCGTGATGCCTCCGGCGGTCACTGTCTTAAAATAGTACTTGGAAACCGAATCATTGCTTTTAAAGACCTTCAGATTAGTATCTTTATTAGATTCAATCAATTCCTTAATCCTTTCATCGTCAAATAGGAAATCATTTACCATCATCCCCTCCTTCAAATCAGCGACATTGATGTGTTTGTTGAAACTTGAATCAATTAGAATTTTTAGGCTTTTGTAATTGAAAAATCCCTTGAACACTTCAACGTTTTCATCAAATACCCCATTCTTGTTTATCAGATAAACCAGCATGCATATCAGAAATGGAAATGATACCAGAATGCTGTTTACCATCACTGTTAATGAAAATGGATAAAATGACAGTACAGGAGAAATGTTAAAAAATGGAGTGTTTACACCAAAGGGTATAACTGATGAGATGGATGAGAACAGTTTTACATCACCGCCACCCCATACATTCAATTGCCATAAAAGGAAAGTGATAGTGTAAGTTATAGACCATGAAA
>NZ_JAFSNZ010000045.1 GCF_017447225.1 Methanobrevibacter sp.
CATTAAAAATAGATGCATTACCTCTTCCGAATAGGAATGTAATTTTCGAAATAAATGGTGTAAACTATACTAGAGTCACTGATGAAAATGGTGTGGCCAGACTTACCATTAATCTTGGAGCTAATACATATCTTATAAAATATTATTATTTGGGAGAAGATAGAATATCTCCTGCAAACGGCCAAGCACAAGTCACTGTAAAAGCTAGAAGCGAAACTTCATTATCTTGGAAGTCCGCAACTAGTTTCTTAAGCAATGCGGATGTCAATTTGAAAGTATTATTGTCTGACAGTAATAACAAAGCATTATCCGGACGTAACATTGTGTTCACTTTATCATCTTCTGAATATAATGTCACAACAGATTCAAGCGGTATTGCAACATTGACTAAAACATTGGTTGCAGGTTCATATTTGGTATCATACAGATATGCCGGTGACAATGATTATCTTCCTAGCGAAAGTTCAACAGTAATTGTCATTTCCAACCCGAATTCCTCACACGGATATGGTTATTGGGTTCAAGGTAGAGATATGAATAGTGTTGATCTAGCTCAATTAGCATCTTTAGGAACTACGGATATTCTATTGAACTTCTACGCATTCACAGTTCATGGAGAATCCGCTGTATTGTCATGGATTCAATCTGCAAACTCATATGGCATCAATGTACACATATGGATGCAGGCATTTTATGACGGAGGATGGATTAATCCGATTTCCGGCGAATCAGTAAATAATGCTTACTATAGTGAAAAAATAAATGAAGCTAAGTATTATGCCGGTTTGGCTGGTGTTGCTGGTGTTCATTTGGATTACTTAAGATATCCTGGAACAGCATATAAAACTTCTGGCGGTACTGATGCAATTACAGAATTTGTAAAACAGGTTACCACAGCATGTCGTGAAGTAAATCCTAATATAATCATGTCTGCTGCAGTAATGCCTGAAACTTCAAGCAATATTTATTATTATGGTCAGGATATTCCTGCAATTACAAAATATCTGGATGTAATCATTCCAATGCAATATAAAGGAAACTATAATTCAGGTACCAATTGGTTAGCTTCAACAACCAAATGGTTTGTACAGAATTCAAACGGCGCTGAAGTATGGTCAGGTTTGCAGGCTTATGTTTCTGACGATGATTTGACTAAACTTTTGGCTAGTGAACTTAAATCTGATGCACAGACTGTTCTTGACAATGGCGCAGATGGTGTAATGTTATTCAGATTCGGTTTATCAGTATTCCTTGACTTTAACAGTTTGGATGATCCGTCTTACGGCGATGAAGTCACTGTTGATGATGTTTTAACTGCAGCTACCAATCTGAAAAACTATATTGAAAGCAATTTGACTTTGCCTTCTAAACTTGATGTTGGTGGAACTTATTACACTGTACCTCAGGTATTGGCAATGATGACTCAGGTTATCATAATGATGGACACTGACAGTAATGTGGAAGTCAAAACATTGCTTGTAACAGAACCTGACAATTCATCTGGTGATGAGATTTACAGTCAGTTGGATGATGATGAATATATTGATGTCGCATATGACGTATTTGAGTATACATTTACAAATAATCAGGCTCCAAACAATATCACAACATCTGTAGGTGATGTGAAATATGAAACTTTAGTTTATCTCTTTGCTAGAGTGTTGGCTTATTATGATGCAAATAATGCATTACCTGCTTTCGCTTTGGTAAATAACTTCCTGGACAATCCTGTCATTACAGTCAACATGCTTCCAAGTTATTCAACTAAGGAATATTCATATCAGAATTACACAACATCCTGGTTAAACTACTGTCCGATTGGTGATCACTACGGTACGTTGCTTGTCAATCCGAAAGGAACTGTTGAAGGTGAACTGACATGTTATTACTGTGATTCTGATTTCTGTGGTGTCACAGGACATGAAAAGATTAACGGTTCAAGTTACGTCTTGACAAGAATGTCTGAATCAGTTCCTGTAAATACTGGTAACGTTGGAGATAATATTTCCGTATCAAGCATTATTGCTGGAGCAGTATACTTGAAAGAATATATTGAAGAATATGATGACACTCCGGACTACATTGTGTTAAGTGAAGGCAAATACACTTTACAGGAATTCCTATATCTAATGGGTAAAGCTATTCTTCAAATCAACGCATCCAATAATAACGAGATTTCAGTTATAGAAATTGAAGGTGGACCTTCCACCCCATCAGGTGATGTTATCAACTCCTCACTTTCCAAAGAGGATTATCTTGATGTCGTAAATAGGGTTACCAATTTCATAATTAACAATAATTGGATACCTAATTACGCTTCATCCACAGTCGGTAAAATCATTTACTACGAGTTATTGGATTCATTTTCACGTATATTGAATTATTATTCTGAAAATGGTGCTTTACCTGCCAATGTTAAAATAGTTTACTCAGGTGTTTCCTCTAAATCAATATCTGATCTGGCCAGTTCCTTGATTAAGGGATTAACTTCAACCAGAGACAAGGCAGTTGCATTGTATAACTATGTAAGGGATTATATTTCATATTCCTTCTATTACAATACTCAAAAAGGTGCTGAAGGTACTTTGACTGCAGGATCAGGTAACTGTTGTGACCAAGCTCAGCTGCTTGTTGCAATGGCAAGGTCAGTTAATATGACAGTCAGGTTTGCTACAGGATACTGTACATTCTCCAGTGGTTCCACATACGGACACGTATGGGTGCAATTCCTGATTGACGGATCATGGATTAATGCAGACCCTACCAGTACCAGAAACTCATTCGGAGTAATCAACAACTGGAATACTGCATCATATACCAGTAGAGGAACCTATGATGTGTTACCATATTAGGTATAAATCTTTAAAAATAGTTAATAATTAATTTTATTAACTTTACTCTTCTTTTTTTTAAAATTACTCAATTTAATATTTAGGTTAACCAAAACTTTTTTATACTCTTAAAATAAATATATAATTATTTGTATATTAGGTGGATTTTTCATGGCTGATGATAAAATAAGTGAAAATATTGAAGAATACTTGGAAGTTCTTTACAGAAACGGGAGTAATAAAGAACAAGTATCAACTACCACTCTTTCCAATGAATTAGGAATAGCTCCAGGTAGTGTAACCCAAATGCTTAAAAAATTAGAAACATTAGGCTATATTGATTATACTCCATACAGGGGTGCTACATTAACTGATGAAGGAATGAAAATAGCTCAAAAAATTACAAGAAAACACAGAATTTTAGAGAAATTTTTATTGGATATATTAAAAGTCAAAGAGGAAAATATTCACGATCAGGCTTGTGAAATGGAACATACATTATCAGATGAGGCTGAAAGGGCTTTATGTACAATGTTGCACCATCCAGATTTATGTCCGGATAATAATGTTATCCCTGCCTGTGACTTGGATTTTGACAGCTGCCAGCAATGTTTCTCTGTTAAGGATTTTGACAATGTTATAAATAGAAAATTCAATCTGCTTTCAATTTCTGAGTTAAATCCTGAAACTACAGGAATTATTTCATTCATTCGTGGAAATAATGAGTTATTGGATAGCATTGCTGATTTGGGAATTTCTGTTGGTAATAATATCCATTATTACAATAACGACGGTTCTGAATTTTCAGTAACTATTGAAGATGAAGAGTTCTCTCTTCCATCTGAAATGGCTAATAATATTTTTATCAGGGTTTAAACCCTCCCTACTATTTTTTTAATATATAATCAAATATTTTATATAATATCAAATTCATAATATAAGCATTAAATATAATTTTTTTCTTTTTAGGTGTTTTAATGCGTGGTAATTTATCTAATGAAATAGTATCAATTAAAATAGAAGAAGGCAGTAAAAGACCGATTGCTTTACATGAAAAAAGCTTTTTTGGTAAAATTGAAGAGAATACATTAAACCTTTCTTTAATTGAAGCTTGCTATTTGTTAGAAAAGGATCGTTTGGATGTTTATGAAGATGACATCCTATGCAGCATCTCATATTTCATCGATCTTTTAAAAGAAAGAAATCTCTATGGCAGATATATTGTTTATCGTGATTTAAAGGACAGGGGCTATGTCATTAAAACAGGATTCAAGTATGGCTCTGATTTCCGTCTATATGACAGAGGCCGTTCCCCTGGAAAAGGCCACTCTGATTTTTTAGTTAAAATCGTATATGATAATCACAATATCAATGTCCTTGATTTTGCAAGTTATGTCAGGGTTTCACATGGTGTCAACAAGAAACTTCTCTTGGCAATTGTTGATGATGATTTTGATATAACTTACTATAATGTGGAATGGACAAGACCATAGTTTTAATTCAAGAAAGCTATTGTAATGTGATAGTTTATTATAATAAGTATGATAATTATTGATTGTATATTTTATTTAATGTAGTTATATGATATAAGGTGAAAAATATGATTGATCCATGGGCATCAACAAGCGTAGATTATGACAAGTTGGTTAATCAGTTTGGAATCCAAAAGATTTCAGACATTATAGATGATATTAATGACCCTCAAAGACTGATGAAAAGAGGAGTAGTATTCGGACACAGGGAATTCAATGAAATTAATGATTTAATTAATAAAAAGGAAGATTTTGCAGTTGTAACAGGCATGATGCCAAGTGGACAAATGCACATAGGCCATAAAATGGTGGTAGACCAGTTAATATGGTATCAGGAAAAGGGTGCAATGCTGTCACTGCCGATTGCTGATTTGGAATCATACGCCGCAAGAGACATGAGCTTCGAAAAGGGAAGACAAATTGCAGTGGATGAATACCTCACCAACTGGATTGCACTTGGACTGGATTTGGAACGTGACAATGTCAATGTATATCTGCAGTCACAGAACAAATCTCTTTTTGATTTGGAATTTAAAGCTTCCCGTAAAACTAATTTCAGTCAGTTACATGCTATTTATGGATTTGATAATTCAACCAATATTGCTCACGTTCAGGCACCATTGATGCAGGTTGCAGACATATTGCTTCCGCAGATTGAAGAGTTCGGAGGTCCGAAAAAGGTTGTCGTGCCTGTTGGAGTTGACCAGGATCCCCATATCAGATTAACAAGAGACATTGCACACAGGTTAAATGATGAATTGGGTTTCATCCAGCCTGCATCCACTTATCACAGGTTCCTTACAGGACTGACTGGAGATAAGATGAGTAGTTCAAAGCCGAATACTGCAATTTATCTCAATGAAGAGCCAGAAGTTGCCGCCAAAAAGGTAAAAACAGCTAAAACAGGCGGAAGAGAATCACTCAAGGAACAGGAAGAATTGGGTGGTGAAGTTGACAAGTGCGTAATCTATGAAATGCTTGTATACCACCTTATTGATGATGATAAGGAACTTGATAAAATTCGTGAAGAATGCTTAAGCGGACAGCTACGCTGCGGAGACTGTAAGGCAAGGACTTCAGAGCTGATGAAAGAATACTTTGAAGAGCTTAAAGATAAGCAGGTTGAGGCATCAGAAATTGCTCAAACAATTTTGTAGACAAGTTAAAATAGCTTTTTTGGAAAACAAACTAGCTATTTATATTTCTTTTTCTGTTCTTATATTTTCTTTGATTTTAGGATACTTCCTGGAACCCTATCTGTATAGCTATTTCAATCCTGTCGTTGATGATTTGACTCAAAAGGTCGAAACCGGTGTGATACAGTTAACATTTGCAGATATTTTCCTGAACAATATCTTAATAATTCTCCAGATGTTCATCTACGGGCTGCTGTTCTGCCTGTCCGTTGTTGTTCTGGCATATAACGGATTTTTCATTGGTTATTACACGGCTATTCAGGATAATCTATTTGCCGTATTGGCTCATCTGATTCCGCATGGGATATTTGAGTTACCTTCATGTGCTTTGGCATGCGCTTCAGGTTTGGTTTTGTTTAATTTTTTCGTAAATTTCTTAAAAAGTTATTTGAAAGATGATTTGTCATTAATAGTATCAATTAACTGTAACTTGGATAAACTGAAACAGGCATGTATTATATTTGCCGTATCTGTAGTGTTGATGGTGATGGCAGGTTTTGTAGAAGTCTATCTGACTCGAGGCATCGCCGATTTTATTCTTGGGATTTGATTAGACAGGTGCTTGCCTTTTTCCAGTAGCAGTTATTGCATGTTTTACAGTCGGATTCACCATGTCCTTCTTCTTTCCATTTAGTTAATAATTCATGGCTTCTGACAAATGGCCTTTGCATGGATACGAAGTGAATGTTTGTTTCATTAATCAGATTATTAATTTTTTCCATATCGGATAATCCTCCGCCCAAAACAACAGGAATTGAAACTTCACCGGCCACCTTATTGGCAAATTCAACCAGCATGTTTTCATTTGACAGCGTCTTTCTGAAGTATTGTGGTGACAAAAATTTTGTTACCTGTAGGCTGTCAGCACCATTTTCAGCCAGTATCCTGCAGATTTCCATGGAATCATCAAAATCCTTGTATAAATTTACTCTGCAGTGAACATGCAAATCAGTGGTCTGCTTGATTAGCTTGATGATTTCAAGAACGATTTTTACTCTGTTATATGTGTTTCCGCCGTAGTTGTCATTCCTCTGGTTTTCAAATGGATCCATGATTCTTGACAGATAATAATTGTTGCCCACATTCAGCTGTATTCCATCAAAACCTGAAAAAGCAATCTTTTTGGCAGCTATCAGATAATCAGCCTGTATCTTTCTTATGTCTTCAAGCGTCAAATCATTAACTTCCATCATCTGCTTTCCATTCACGTTACAGTTTATAAAGCCAATTTGTGCAAATATCGGAACATTATACTGATGAACAGCATCAGTCAGTTCCCTGAATTCCTTAACGAACTGTGGATAATTGATATAATGTGAATAATCGCTGAAGCGGTCATGTGAATACAGTGAAATCATTTCGCTTATGATTAGTCCCACATTGTTTTTTGCCAGATTTTCATATCTTTCATAGATTTCAGGCGTTAAGTTTTTACCGTCATTTTGAGATTCCCATAAGCCAGTTCTTATAATATGGCTCTTTAGAGTAAATCTTCCAAATTGTGTGTTGTCGAATATGCTTGTCATAAAGTTTAATATTAGTTTAATTCCTATAAAAAGAGATTAGTAACTCAAAAATTACCATCACTTAAAATATGTTCATCATCTATCAGAAATGATAACATGTGCTGGTCTTTGTCCTATAGCAGTTATTGCACTTTTTACATCTTGACATGCCATCGCCTGATTCTTTCCATGAATTCAGGAAATCACTCTGCGCTATAAAAGGACGATACATTGACAGAAATTCGATATCCGTTGCGTTCAGCAGTTCATTCATATGATTCTGACTGTCAAATCCTCCGCCCAGAATGACTGGAACATCAACATTATTGATTAGGTTTTGAGTGAATTCAACTAACTCATCTTCATCGGAAATGTCCTTTGTAAAGTATAGTGGGGACAAGGGTTTTGTTACCTGAAGGCTGTCGACACCAACCTTTTCAAGCAATTTACATATCTCAATGCTTTCTTTTGCATTGATTCCACCTTTTCTTCCGTCATGTGCATTGATTTTACAGCTGATGTGGAAATTTAGATTTGTCTTGAGTACTTTTACAAGCTCCAGCACAAGACGCATTCTGTTGAATGTATTTCCACCATAATCATCTGATCTCTGGTTGAAATAGTGGTTTATCATTTTTGACAGGAAAAAGTTATTTCCTAAAGCCAGCTGTATACCGTCAAAACCTGCCAGTTTAAGTTTTTGGGCTGCAACAATGATGTCTGACTGAATCTGGCGAATATCATCAATTGTCAAGTCATTGATGTCAATGTCCAGGTCAATTCCACGATTGTACTTGATAAATTCAATCTGGCCTAAAATCGCAACATCATGTTCATGTGCAATCTCTGAGAGTCTTTTAGCTTCAACCATGAATTGGGGAGTGTTGCTTTTGATGGAATACTCTGAAAACTTGTCTTTCGGATAAAGTGAAATCAGTTCGGTTATAATCAGTCCGACTCCACTTTCAGCAATCTTTTCATATTTTTCATAGACTTCGCCCATAGGTTGTGTTTGCCACAAAGCGGTTCTAACAATACGGCTTTTTAGTTTCAAATCACCTAATTCACAATTATCGAAAATATCTTTCATGATTTAAAATTAGTTAAAAATAGTATAAAAAGAGTTCAGTAACTTCCAAATTACTCAATGTCAAATGCTTTTCTGTATTCTGCCAGAATATCTTCCCTTTGGTTTTCATCATATTCAACATAGTTAAGCTCATTGAAGTAATAATTGGTTATCTCATAAAGGATTTTATTGGTTTTACGGCCTTTTTCAGTCATGGAATATTCAGTTTGAACTCTTGGACCATCTTCAATTACGGTTTTTTTAATCAAATCATTCTCTTCCATATATTTTAAGGTTTCAGCCAGTATATGGTTGCTGATAGTGGGATTTGCCTTTTTAAATTCTGAAAAATGATTCATTCCCCTAAATATATTGGATAGAATACAGAATATCCATTTCCTGTTAAAAAAATCCAAAGTGTTTCCGATTGGACAGATATTGTTTTCAATCATATTATCAACTTATAGTAATTGCAGAGTTACTCATGCATTTATTAATTAAATATTGTAAATATTCACATAAATAATTTGGTGAGGAATTAAAATGAAAATTACATACTGGAGCGATTTTGCCTGTCCTTACTGTTACATTGGAAATACCAGATTGAAAAAAGCTATTGATGAATTAGGCATTCAGGATGAAGTGGAGTTTGATATTCATGCCTTTGAACTTGATCAGAATGCACCGAAAGACGTTGAATCAACAACCGTTGAGAGATTTGCACTCAAATATAATTTGTCAATTGATGATGCTCAAAAGCAAGTGGATAACATTTCAAAATTGGGTATTGAAGATGGAATTGATTTCAGATATGCTTCAACATTATACACTAACACCCGTGACGCTCACAGGCTGATGAAACTGGCACAAAGCAAAAATGAGCCTAAACTAGCTGAAATATTGAGCAATTTATTGTTTGATGCATATTTTTCTCAAAATCTTAAGCTGGCTGATAGGGAAGTGTTATTGAATGTTTCAAAAGAAGCAGGACTTGACCCAAAAGAAGCTGAAGACGTACTGAATACGAATCTTTATAATGCCAAAGTCGAAAGGGATGAGGAGATTGCATTGTCTGGCGGAATTCATGCAGTGCCGTTTTATCTGTTTGACGGCAAGTATTCAGTTCCCGGAGCATTATCCTTTAAGGATTTCAAATCCGTTTTATCTCAAATTTTAGAGGAAAATGCCGTTGACAATGATAAGGATGTCGATAGCTGTGAAGATGGAGTCTGCAGGTTATAGGTGATTTGAATGAAACTTCGATGGTTAGGACACTCCGCTTTTGAGCTTGTTGGAAAAGATGGCATTAATATTCTGGTTGATCCGTTCATCCGTGCAAATCCAAGCTGCTCTATTGATGTTAATGACTTGAATCCTGACGTTATCTGCATCACTCATGGACATGCAGACCATTTTGGGGATGCAGTTGAAATAGCCAGAAATTCCAATTCTTTTGTGGTTTCCAATTATGAAATCTCCAATTATCTTCAAAGAAAAGGAATAAATGCAGTCGGAATTAACTGCGGTGCAGTAATATCATTTGACAGTGTCAAAATAAGAATGCTTGATGCCAAACATTCATCATCATATGATTTTGAAATTGATATTGGCTATGCAGGCAATCCCGGCAGTTTTTTGTTTGATTTCGATGATGATGTAAAGGTTTTCCATGCAGGAGATACAGGACTCTTTTCAGATTTGAGATTTGTTGTTGGAGAAGTCTATAAGCCGGATATTGCACTGCTTCCTATAGGAAACATATTTACAATGGATCCGAGTGAAGCGGCAATCGCTGCAAAATGGATTAATCACAAATTTGTCATTCCAATGCATTACAATTCATTTCCGTCAATTCAACAAGACGCCAATCAATTCAGGCAATTGGTTAAAAATCATGCACCGTTTTGTGAAACGCTTTTGCCAAATCCTCTTGAAGAACTTGAATTTTAAGATAATTTTTTATATTATTTTAATTAAAGTATTATTGTTATACAAATTTATTTTATTTTAGTGATATTTATGATACGTTGTGTTTCATGTGGAGCAGAATATGACGATGACGAAGTAATCTACACTTGTGAAAAATGTGGAAGTGTTCTTGAGCTCGTCAGCGATATTGATGTTTCCAAAGATATATTTGATGGTAGAAGAGATACTTTATGGAAATTTAAAGAGTGTATTCCTGTAGATGAAAGCAAAATCGTTTCTCTTGATGAAGGAGGAACTCCATTCTGCAAATGTGACAAATTAGGTGATGAGCTAGGCGTTAACCTGTATGTTAAAGTTGAAGGATCAAATCCTACCGGTAGTTTCAAGGACCGTGGTATGACAGTAGGTATGACCAAAGCTATGGAATTGGGCGTAAGCACTGTAGGTTGTGCTTCAACAGGTAACACTTCAGCTTCCCTTGCGGCTTATGCAGCTCGTGCAGGATTACGCTGCATCGTATTTTTACCTTCCGGAAAAGTTGCTTTAGGAAAATTGGCTCAGGCAATGTTCCATGGTGCTGAGGTAATGTCCATCAACGGTAACTTTGACGAGGCTTTGGAAGCTATGACTGCTCTTGCATTAGAAAAACACCTTTACCTATTGAATTCAATTAACCCTTACAGGTTAGAAGGTCAAAAAACCATTGGTTATGAAATCTTAAGGGATTTAGGTTGGCAATCTCCTGACAGGATTATCCTGCCTGTAGGTAATGCAGGAAATATTTCCGCTATTTGGAAAGGTGTTTCTGAGTTTTACAATGCAGGATTTGTTAAAGACTTGCCAATGATGACTGGTATTCAGGCTGAAGGTGCTTGTCCTGTTACAAACGCATTCAAAAAAGGTGACAGAAGAGTTGTACCTGTTGAAAATCCTGAAACCATTGCAACAGCAATCCGTATAGGTGCACCTGTCAGTGACATCAAGGCACTCAATGCAATTTATGATTCCAACGGTTACTCAGAAACCGTAACTGACGAAGAGATTCTTGATGCTCAGAAATTGCTTGCAAGAACTGAAGGTATTGGTGTTGAGCCTGCTTCTGCAGCTTCAATTGCAGGTCTTAAAAAATTAGTTGATCAGGGAGTAATCGATAAAGGTGAAACTATTACCTGTGTAGTGACCGGACACTTGCTTAAAGATCCTAATACTGCTATTGATGCATGTACTAAACCAACTGAGGTTGATGCAGACATTGACACTTTAAGGAAACTATTGATGAACAAATAATTTCTCTTTTTTTATC
>NZ_JAFSNZ010000046.1 GCF_017447225.1 Methanobrevibacter sp.
TGTCAAATTCACCTATTGATTATTATTTAAAATTTTATTAAATTATAATTTTTTTGCAATAATATATAAATAAACATAAGTTTATATACTATTTAAATAAAATATTTTATTAGTAAAAATTTAATTTTTGTTTTCTTAATTTTTACTTAACTACTTTTAAAAACTTAAAATTGGAGGTTTTAATTTGACCGATGTTGACATTAAAATAGAAAACATTGTAGCTTCCGCAAGCATTGGAAAGGATATAGTCCTTACTGATGTATCCCAAGCTTTAGAAGGGGTTAATTTTAATCGTGAACAGTTTCCAGGATTAGTATTTAAACTTAAAGATCCTAAAACCGCAGCATTAATTTTCAGCTCTGGTAAGCTTGTGTGTACTGGAGCAAAATCTATAGATGATTCCAAATTGGCAATCAAAAAAACTGTAGATTTGATGAGGGAAGTAGATACTGAAATTCCTCATGAATTTGAAATTAAAATTCAAAATATTGTGGCATCTGCAAACTTGCAATCCACATTAAACTTAGAAGCAGTAGCTTTAGAACTTGAAGATACTGAATACGAACCGGAACAATTCCCTGGTTTAGTATACAGATTATCAGACCCTAAAGTTGTGCTATTATTGTTTGGTTCCGGTAAAGTTGTTTGTACTGGAGCAAAAACAAAAAGCGACGCTAAATTAGGTGTCGAAAGAGCTTACGACAGATTAAGTGAGCTAGATTTAATATAATTGGTGGTATTATTGATTAAACTTGTAGTATTTGACTTAGATAACGTTATTATTGATGGTGAAGCAATAGATGAGATAGGAAAATTAGCAAATGTTGAAGATGACATAGCTGAAATTACTGAAAAAGCTATGCAAGGTGAAATAGACTTTGAAACTTCTATTAAAGACAGAGTCCAACTTCTAGAAGGAACCTCTATCGAAGAAATCGAAAAAGTCGCTGACGAACTTCCATTAATGCCTGGTGCTTGTGACACTATCGCACGTTTAAAAGAAGAAGATGTTGATGTAGCTATCATTAGTGGTAGTTTTGATGTAGTGGCTGAGAAGGTTAAAGAAAAACTTGGTGTCGATACAATCTATACCAATAGTTTCACAGTCGAAGATGGTAAATTAACTGGTGAAGTGACTGGTCCTTTAGTATCTGGTTCTAAATTAGATGTTTTAAAAGACCATGTTGAAGAAGCAGGTATTTCTTTAGAAGAAGTAGTTGCTGTTGGAGATGGCGCAAATGACATTTCCATGATTGAATCAGCTGGTTGCGGAATTGCATTCAATGCTAAAGACTCCGTAAAAGAAATAGCTGATGTTGTAGTAGACGAAAAAGACTTAACAAAAGTCTTAGACGAAATTCTTAATCAATTAACCACTGAAGATACTGAAAACGACGCTGTTGAAAATGAAGAAGCTGAAACTGAAGAAGTAGAAGAAGTTGAAGCTGATGCTAATGCTGAAGAAGTTGAAGAAGTAGAAGAAGCTGAAGTTGCTGAAGAAGAAGCTGAAGAAGCTAAAGAAGAAGAAACTGAAGCTGAAAAACCTAAAAACGATCTTCCAAAATCTGAATTTGTTCTCGCTGACACTATGGAAGGTGTAAGAAAACAAAAAGATGAAAAAGAAGCTGAAATAGCTCAAATTGCTGATGAAAGAGAAGAATTCAACAAAATAGCTAAAGAACAACGTAAAATCCGTGATGAATTAAACGCATCATTAAAAGAAAACTTAAACAAAGCTATTGAATTCAGAAACGAACGTAATGAAATCAACAAAGCTGTTGAAGCTGCTAAAAAAGCTCGTAACGATGCTAACAATCAGATTAAAAGCTTAGAATGGTCTTCTGGTAAACGTGACAAAGTTAAAATCGAAAATGAAATCAAAAAAATTGATAAAATTATCGAAACTCGCGTTTTAGACATTAAAAAAGAAAACCAACTCGTTAAAAATGCTAATGACTTAAGAAAACAACTGATGGAAATTCAGGAAGATGAATCAGTTAAAGAAGAAGCTCAGGAATTAAGGAAATTATCCGAAGAAGAGCACGAAAAAGTTATCACACTCTCCGAACAGGCACAAGCTGCTCACGAAGAAATGTTAACTTACTTCAGAAAAACTGATGACATCAGAACCGCAGCTGACGAAGCACACAAAAAATTCATCGAAGCACGTAACAATGCTTCAGCAAAACATGAAGAATTCAAAGCTGTATTAAGCGACATCCATGTCATTAACAAAAAATTAGGTTCAGGTAAACCTAGAAAAAGAAAATCTGATAAAAAATCTTCATCCGGTGCTAATAAAAACCGTGAAGAAAAAGAAAGAGCTGAAGAAATCTTTGAAAAATTCAAACAAGGTGGAAAATTATCTACTGAAGAGCTCTTGCTTTTACAAAAATATAATATAAATTAAATCCAATTTTAATTTATATTTTTTTACTTTTTTTTATATTGAGGTTTTAAACATGTCTGAAGAAAAAATAGAAACTTGTTTTTTATGTGGTAAAGAATTTGACATGAATAACTCAGAATTAGCTTATTATCGTAATGGTAAATTTCCTATTTGCGATTACTGTGCTGAATTTTATTCATTTTACAGAGAAGATTTATAATTCTTCTATTTATTTTTTTCATAGAAATTTTTATATATGATAATTTATTCTATATTTTATCTAATTACAAAATTTTTGGGGAGTACTTGTTAGAATGCATGAAGTAATTATTTGTGAGAAACCTAGTTCGGCTGAAAAAATAGCAAAAGCATTATCTTCTAAAGCTAAAAAAAATTTTTATAATAAAAAAATTAAATACTGGACATTAAACAGAGATTCAAAGGATATTACTGTATTATCTGGTGTCGGTCATTTATATTCATTGATTCCAAGCACATCAAAAAGCACCATTTCATTCAATCTGCATTGGGCACCTGCCTATGAAGTAAACAAAAAGACCAGCGGATACACCCGTGACTATGTAAGGGCAATTCAAAAATTCGGAAAAGGCGCTGATTCATATGTCCATGCATGCGATTACGATGTGGAAGGTACATTAATCGGATATAATGCCTTAAAATATGCATGCGGTGAAGAATCATTGGCCAAATCATCCCGTATGAAGTTTTCCACCTTAACCAAAAAGGACATTATTGAAGCATATGAAAATAGGATCAATATAGATATGCATCAGGTGGACAACGGTATCGCACGCCATATCCTTGATTATTACTTTGGAATGAACATATCCATTGCCCTATCAAATGCCGTTCGCAAATCCAAGAAAAGGTTTTTAAAATTATCTGTAGGACGTGTGCAGACTCCTACTTTATCAATTCTGGTTGACCGTGAAAAGGAAATCGAAGAGTTCGTTCCTGAACCTTATTGGGTTATCAGAGCTATCCTTGATTTTGAGGACATTGAAATCAAGCATGTTGACGGCAATATCTTTGACCGTGAACGCGCTGAGGAAATCTTCAATAAATGTCAGGGAAAGGATGCTACTGTAGATAAAATCGAGTTTTCCAATTCAACCACAAAACCTCCTGTTCCATTCAATCTGGGCGGTTTGCAGTCTGAAGCTTATAATGTATTCGGTTTCACTCCTAAAAGAACACAGAGCATTGCTCAAAATCTTTACAGTTCAGGTTATACTTCCTATCCGCGTACTTCTTCCCAAAAATTACCTGAAAGCTTAGGATTTTCATCCATATTCAAACAGCTGGCAAAGGATCAGGAATATAGAAAACATATTTCTCAACTGCCTGCCAAACTAAAACCGAATAACGGTAAAAAGGATGATGAAGCTCACCCTGCTATTCACCCTACCGGAATCCTGCCTTCAGGACTGTCTAAAGACGAGCAAAAGATTTATGACTTGATTGTATACAGATTTATTGCAGTATTTTTCGAAGCTGCAAAATTCGAAACCATGAGCACTACATTGGATATTGAAGGTGAAAAGTTCCGTTTCAGACGCAGAAGAGTTACCCATAAGGGATGGATGGAACACTATCCGTTCAGAAAAATTGATGACGAGAAATTCCCTGAAGTCAAGGAAGGGGATTCAATGAGTGTCAAGGAGCTGATTTCCGATGAAAAAGAAACCAAACCTCCTGCCCGTTACAACCAGGCTTCACTGATTAAGGAACTGGAAAAAAGGGAACTTGGTACAAAGGCTACCCGTGCGGATATCATCGATAAGTTATATGACCGTAAATATATAGACGGAAATAAGATTTCTGTAAATCAGCTGGGTAAAAATCTCATTGATACCTTAAGCAGCTATTGTAACAACCTCACAAGCGAAGAGCTGACCAGAGACTTGGAGGATAAGCTTGAAGGTATCAACAAAGAGGTCACAACTAGGCAGAGCGTTATCAAAGAAGGAGAAAAGGATGTTAAGGAAATTTTGGTTGACATCGACAAGAATACTGAAGAAATTGGTTCAAAACTTTATGACGCTTATCAGGAAAGCAATATTGTCGGCCAGTGCAAGTGCGGCGGAAATCTCATTAAAAGATATTCTCCTAAAAACAAAAGCTATTTTGTAGGATGTTCCAATTATCCTGACTGCGACCGTACATATTCTATTCCTAAAGGTGCACGTTTCCTTAAAAAAACCTGTGATAAATGCGGATTGCCTATGATTTCTTTTGGAAGCAAACCTCCTAAGCACGCATGTCTTGATTCAAACTGCGGCAAGGAACATCTTGAACCGGAACAGATTGAGGTTCTCGGAAAATGTCCTGACTGCGGCAAGGATTTGATTAAACGTTCCGGACGTTACGGAGACTTTGTAGGATGCAAAGGTTTCCCAAGATGCCGCTTCACATGCGCTTTGGATGAACTTAAATATAAACTCAAAAAGTAATTTTGGAAAAATTTAATTTTTTTCAAAACACACTTATTTTTTATAATTTTGTCTTAAATGCAAAATACTTAATAATGTTAAAAATAATATATAAACATTAATAGAAACATTAATCCTATTTGATGTTTTTATCCGATGCGATAATAAAAATAATATTTTATTTATTTGCATTAGTTAATCCTATAACTAACATTAATTTAGTTTTATGATTAATTGACCCTTTTGGGTGATTGCTTAGTATTATAACTAACTATACACAATTACTCTTATAATTAATTTTAAATTTTAATAATCGAACGAAAATAGAGGATTTTATGAATAGAGAAACAATGATGACAATAGGTAAATCAGTAATCATTATTTTGATTCTTTTAGCTGTTGTCTTTGCATTAAGAGCTCCTGCAGCTGATCTTACTATTCTTCCTAATGAAATCAAAGGAGATTACGTTGATTCATCAGGTCTTCCTTATTTCAGTGAAATGGATTCATATTATAACTTAAGGTTGACGGAAGATTATGTAGATCACGGCTATGTAGGGGATTTGAAATTAGATGATGGTTCAGAGATGGATTTACACAGGTATGCTCCTGATGGTAATGTGATTAACTACGAACTGGGTATTGTTTATATTACGACGTTTTTCCACGATATGGTTAATCAGTTCATGGGAACTCATACTGTTAGGGAAGTCGCATTTTGGACAGGTGCTGTTGTGGCATCATTAGCAGTTATTCCGGCATTTATATTTGCCAGAAGACTGACGAATGATTATGGTGCGATTGCGGCAACATTAATTATAGCTTTAGCTCCAAACTACTTTGCGCACACATTCCCTGGATTTTTCGATACAGATATGTTCTATTACATATTTTCACTGTTCTTCATATTCTTCTTTGTTGAGTGTATAAGAACGGATAACATCGCACTTAAGATTATTTATGCGCTGTTATCAATTATTTCAATAGGACTGTTCTCCATTTCATGGACTGGTTATATCTTTTACGTAGGTTTAATGGGTATTTTCGCAGTTGTATATCTGATTGCTTGCTTTGTATTCAACATTGGTGATAATACTCAAAATCAGTATTCGAATAAATTCATGTGGTTTATTCATCAAAAAGAAGTCTTATCAATTATTATTCTTTTAGTAATCGGTTTTGTAGGTATTTCCTTCTTCAGAGGTATTGACGGTGCACTTGGAATATTCAACAGTTTACTTTCCTTGCTTTCATTGCAATCCACTGCAAGGGTTGTTGGTGGTTTCCCTAACGTACTTATTTCTGTTGCAGAGATGCAAATGCCTAACTTACTAGGTTCCGGTATGGGTTCAGCATTTTTAGCTAACTCAAACGGTGTTGTAAACGGTATGGGTGGAATAAGTGTAATGTTTGCCGGTTTGGTCGTATTGTATGTATTGGTTACAAGAGTGCTCAAACTCAGAAAAATCACTTCTCCAAAACAGCAGGCAAAATCCAAACCAAGCAAAGCTGACAGAGTTTCCGCCGCTAAAAAAATTGATGATGACCGCAAATTCAAATTATCACTTGGTGAATTAACAAGTTTCGGCGAAACACAAGATGAAATCGCTCAAACTAAACGTTTAACAATTTTATACGCATGTTTATTTGTTGTATGGACTCTTATTACTATTTTAGCAGTAACTAGAGGTTCAAGATTTATTACAACTATTGTTTTACCGTTCGCTTTAATGACCGGTATTTTCATAGGTTATGCAACCGACTACATTAAAAATAAACTTAACAATGACAATTGGCTGGCATTTGTAGTTGTTCTTGCAGGCGCACTTGCTGCTTATCCGCTGACTCAAATCAACCTGATATTGGGTATACTTTTATTCATTGTAATCGCAGGTTTAGGTTTAGCTTCAATCTTTGCTATCAAATCCAAAAGATCAGCTTCAGATAAAAGCATTCCTATTAAAAAGTACATTGCAATCATTGCTATTGTTCTTGCACTGGTTTCACCTACCGTTTGCGGTGCATATATCACTTCAAATCAGGTAGTTCCTGGTACTAACGATGCAATGTGGAATGCAATGACATGGATTAATGAGAATTCAGACAATTCAACCGTTATCACATCCTGGTGGGACTTCGGTTACCTCTTTGAGATTGCTGCTGACAGACAAGTAACATTCGATGGAGGTTCTCAGTCAGGAGACCGTGCATACTGGCTGGGTCAGGCGATGACGACGAGCGACTTGGAGTACTCTGCAGGAGTATTCAGAATGCTGGATTCCTCAGGTACCAAAGCTCAGGAAGCATTATATAACTACACTCAGGATTACGGTAAATCCACAGATATACTTAAAGAGATTTTACCGATGACTGCAGAAAATGCTACAAACACATTAGTCAACACTTATCATTTGACTAATGATGAAGCTAATACAGTAGTTAATTTCACTCACCCTGCAAATCCACGTCCTGTAATATTTGTTGCAAGTTCAGATATGCTTCAAAAAGCAGGTTGGTGGAGTTACTTCGGTGCTTGGAACTTTACAAACCAAAGTTCCCAGAACTACAATTATTACGTACCTTCACAGCAGGTAACTGTTGAACCTGGAACCACTGGTAAATTACCTTTAATTGATGATTCCGGTTTAATTGTAAATGCAGTTATCCAAAGAGGAACAGGTAATAATTCAACTACCGCATACACTGAAGCATTGTCTTCATACAACAACAGTGAAATTATAATTAATGGTACTCCATACAACCCATTGAATATTTCAAATATCATGGTTATTGAAGACGGATATCTTGTTAAAAACGAATCTGTTGGAGACGTTAAAGATGCAAACTACACTTTATTCCTGATGGGTGAAGGAAACGTCTACACTCCAATCTTAATCGACAACAAATTATCCAATTCCATGTTCACTCAACTGTACTTGTTGGGTGGTGCAAACCAGGAAGTATTCACAATGGTCCACATGGAAAATGGTGTGTCATTATGGCAAGTAAACTTTGATAAAACAGTTGCTGGAGGAGGTTCTGGTTCTTCCAGTGCAACAAATACAACTAGTTAGATTGGGATATTAAACTCCTAATCTCTTTTTTTATATTTTTTTAATATGGTGATTTAATGGGCATTGAAGATAAGATTAAAGATATTGAGGAAGAAATTCAAAAGACACCATATAATAAGGCTACTTCACACCATATTGGTAAATTAAAAGCTAAACTTTCAAAATTAAAAGAGGAATCTCTTCAAAGAAGCAGTTCCGGTCATAAGGGACAAGGGTTTCACGTTAAAAAAACTGGAGACGCCACAGTTGTTCTTGTAGGGTTTCCGTCAGTCGGTAAATCCACTCTGTTAAATGAGATTACAAATGCTGAAAGTAAAGTTGGAGCTTATCAGTTCACTACTTTGGACATTGTTCCTGGTGTTATGGAGCATAAAAATGCTAAAATACAGGTTTTTGATATTCCTGGAATTATCACAGGTGCAAGTAGCGGTAAAGGAAGAGGAAAAGAGATTCTGTCTGTTGCAAGGACTGCAGATTTGATTTTGGTTGTTTTAGATACTTTAAACCCGCAGCATCTGAACGTTATTTTAAAAGAACTCAGAAATATTGGTATAAGGCCTAATGAACGTCCGCCGGATGTAACTGTCAACAGAAAAAAGCTTGGTGGTGTAAAGGTTTCATCAACATGTCCTTTAACCCATTTGGATGAAAAGACAATAAGATCAATCATCAATGAATATGGAATGCACAATGCTGATGTCTTATTTAGGGATGACGTAACGATGGATCAGTTCATTGACGTGCTTGACAGAAACAAATCATATGTTCCAATGCTGATTTTATTGAATAAGGTCGATTTGGTCGATGAAAATTACCTGGAAGAGCTTAAAAAATATATTCCTGATTTTATTCCGATTTCAGCAGATAAAAAGACAAATATCGAGGAACTTAAAGACCTGATATTTGATAACTTGGATTTGGTTAGAGTTTATTTAAAGCCGCAGGGCAGAAAAGCGGATATGGAAGATCCTTTAGTTATCAAGAAAGGCTCAACTGTTATTGACGCATGTGGCAAGCTGCACAGAGAATTTGTGAAAAACTTCCGTCACGCTAAAGTATGGGGAACATCAGTTAAATTCCCAGGTCAAAAGGTCGGACCGGACCATGTTCTTGAAGATGAAGATATTTTAAGAATTATTTTAAAGAAATAGATAATATGTCCAATATTATTTTTATCAGTGGTACTCCCTGCACAGGTAAGACCACAATAAGTGAAAAGTTATCTGAAAAGCTGAATTATGATTTGATTAAAATTAATGATTTAGCTATTGATAACAACCTTGTTTTAGGAATCGATGACGATAAAGGATATAAAATAATTGATATTGATGGATTAAATGAATTGCTTTTAGAGATTATCCCTGAGCATGATAACTTGATTGTTGAAGGCCATTTATCCCATTTATGTTCCGGTGCGGATAAACTTATTGTCTTGAGATGCCGTCCGGAAATTCTTGAGAAAAGATTAGCTTTAAGGAATTATTCTGATGCTAAAATTCATGAAAACCTAGAAGCCGAAGCATTGGGAGTTTGTTCAGCTGAAGGATTGGAAATTTATGAAAATAATATCTATGAGTTGGATGTTAGCGATTTAAGTGTTGATGAAGTTGTTTTAACTCTTATGGATGTCATTAATGATGAAAAAGAGTTAAGTTTTGGTGAAATTGACTTCATGGAATGGTTACTCGCACATCAATAGGTTTATCTTTTCTTTTTTTCATAACATGTCTTCGTTAATTACTTTTGTGATGCTTTTAATTAACAAGTTGGTTAACAAATTGTTGAATAAATTTCGATAGTTTCAATTTAATCGAAGTCATTGTTACTGATTATTTCTAATATTTTTCGGATGACATATTGTTCGTCATTTTTTGTGTCATCCGCATATTCTTTCACAATATTATGTATTTCTATAAGTTTTTTCTCTAAGTGTATTCTTCTTTCTTCTGCTTGTATTCTTGAGTTCATCTGTCATCATATGAAAAAATAAAGGGTTAAGTCTAATAGAATGTTTATATCAAAATTATGATTAAAAATAAAAACTTCCGATATTTCCCATTTCAACACAACATTTATTAATAGTGAAAATCATATTTATTTTTAATATTCATCTTAACCTAAGGTTATTCATTAACTATGGTTTTTGTTTTAATTTGCGCAAATCATTTTAATTCAATTTTTGAATATTATATCCGACAATTAAGGAGGATATTTTTGAGTAGAGGAAAACGACCTAAATGGATGATTGATATAGCTATAGAAAGAATGAATATTCTTTTTGAACGTGCTGAGATGGAATTCATCACCCATCCTGAACGATCACATAGATATGTTGAACTGGCTAGAAAATTATCCACCAAGTACAATACCAAAATTCCACAAAAGTGGTCTAGGAGGTATTGCAAGAAATGTGGCAGATTCCTTTACTATGGTCATAATTCATCCGTCCGGCTAGTTGATGAGAAAGTCAACATTTTTTGTGGAGAATGTGGTCATGTTATGAGAATTCCTTATTCGAAGGAAAAGAAAAATAAAAGGAGAGCTAAATATGAGTCAATCAAAAAAAGAAATGATGAATAGAGCTCTTTCCGCGATGACAATCAACATTGGTAAAAGTGGTGTCAATGACAATGTCATTGAAGAAATCAGACGCCAGCTTAAAGCTAATGAAATTGTCAAACTTAAATTTGCAAAAAATATCGCTAGAGATAAAGATACTTATATTGCAGAAATTGTCGAAAAGACTCGATGCAAGCTCATCGATGTTCGAGGACATGTTGCTGTAATTTACAAAAAGAAGCCTTAAGAATTACTTAAATTTAGAGTTACAGGCCCTATTTTTTTAGGTCTTAAATTTACAGTGGATTAAGAGGACAATTATTTAATAAAATATTGGAGAATTAATATGACTACTGTATTTGATGTACCTGCAGATTTATTAATTGAAAAAGTCGCAGAAGAATTTAAAGAAAATGATAAAATCAATTCCCCTGCATGGTCCAATTTTGTTAAAACCGGTGTTCACAAAGAAAGAAAACCGGAAAATGCTGATTGGTGGTATGTAAGATGTGCATCTATCATTAGAAGAGTGTACATGGATGGACCTGTTGGAGTAATGAGTTTAAGAACTTTCTACGGTGGTAAAAAAGACCGTGGTGTAACTCCTGAAGTATTTAGAAAAGGTAGTGGAGCTATTATTAGAAATGCTCTTCACCAATTAGAAGACGCAGGATTAGTCGAAAAAGTTGAAGGCGGAAGAATTGTTTCCCCTCAAGGAAGATCTTTCCTGGATAAAACCGCTGGTGAAATCATTAAAGATATTCCTGAACTTGCAAAATACTAATTAAATTATATTGGAGAGTTTGATATGAGCGATCTTGATGAAATTCGTCAAAAAAGAATGGCTGAGTTGCAGGCACAAGCTGCTGCACAACAACAAGCGCAACAGCAGCAAATGGCTCAAATGCAACAGCAAGAAGCGGCCCAAGCACAATTCGAAGCTCAGAAAAAACAAATTTTAGGACAAATTTTAACTTCTGAAGCTCGTAACAGATTAGCAAACCTCAAATTGACTAAACCGGAACTTGTCAATCAGATTGAAATTCAACTTATTCAGTCTGCTCAGGCCGGTAGCTTAAGAGGAAAAGTCACAGATGAACAGCTTAAAGTTCTTCTAAGACAAATTGCTGGTCAGAAAAGGGAGATTAAAATTACAAGGAAATAGTATCCATGAAAGCGGCTGTATTATATAGTGGTGGCAAAGACTCATCTTTTATGGCTGTAATGCTTAAGAGATTGGGTCTTGATGTTGAATTATGCACAGCAAACTTTGGTGTTTATGATTCATATATTCCCGCCAGAAAATCAGCAGAATCATTGGGTTTTAATCATAAGGTCTTAAATCTTGATTTGGACATTCTTGATAAAACCTGTGACATGATTATGAGGGACGGATTTCCAAACGACGGAATAAAGTTCATCCATGAAACGGTCATTGAACATGTTGCTGAAGAATATGATATTATTGCCGACGGAACAAGAAGGGATGACAGAACTCCTAAGCTGAATGTCAATCAGATCAGAAGCCTTGAAGACAGGAAAAATGTCCAATACATTAATCTGGACAGTTTCGGTCACAAGTCTATCAAGCTGATAACATCCAATCTTTTCGAGATATCTCATGAGAAAAGCAATAAGGACAACAGTTCCGATTATGAGGTTGAGATAAGGACTCTGATTGATGAGAAGGGAGGAAATTCTCTGGATATTTTCCCGGAACATTATCAAACTCGCGTTATAGGATATAAAAAATAATCATGCTTTATTAACAGGTGAAAAAATGAGTAGAAATAAACCATTAGCTAGAAAATTAAGAATGGCAAAAGCAAACAAACAAAATAGGAGAATTCCAATCTGGGCTTATGCTAAAACTAACCGTAAACTTAGATACAGACCTAAACCTAGACATTGGAGAAGAAACAGCCTTAAATTATAAGGGGGATTTATCATGGAAAGAGTTTACACAATTCCACTTAGAAATGTAAAAAACGTTAAAAGGACTATCAGAGCTCCTAGAGCTATTAGGGAAGTTAAAAATTTCTTAACCAAACACATGAAAGCTGAAGAAGTTAAACTTGATGAATCTATCAATCATGTAATTTGGGCAAGAGGTATTCAAAAAATACCTTCAAAAATCACTGTAAAAGCAGTTAAAGATGATGATGGTGTTGTAGAAGCTACTTTAGCAGAATAGCTATCGTACCTTTTTCAAATACTTAACAAGTGAGGTAACAATATGTTAAAAAGAATAGATATTGTAGGAAATCCGAATATAGGGGTTTTCATTCAGGTAACTGATGACTTTGTTATTGTTCCTTATAATTTAATCGACGAAAAAGTTAAATTAGTTGAGGAAATATTGGAAGTCCCTGCAGTCAAATCTTCTATTTCCGGAAGTAGCCTTATCGGTTCATTATCTGTAGCTAATTCAAACGGTATAGTTGTTTCCCCACATGTTTTAGATAGAGAAGTTAAACAGTTCGAAGAGTTAGGACTTAATGTTGCGGCAATTCCCGGCAATTACACTGCTGTGGGCAATATTGTTGCGGCAAATGACAATGGCGCTATTGTAAGTCCTTTTTTATCTGAAGAGGCTATTAATACAATTGAAACCACTTTGGATGTTAATGTCGAAGCTACTTCAATGGTTGGCAGTGACATTATCGGATCATTGATATGTGTAACAAATAAAGGGTTTTTAATCAGTAGCACTGCTGTTGAAAGTGAAGTTGACTTTTCTCGTAAAGTATTTGGTGTTGAAGGAGACGTCGGTACTGTTGGAAGAGGTATCTCTTTAGTCGGTGCATGTTCCATTGCTAATTCAAATGGAGCAATTGTTGCTAAAGACAGTACTGGTCCTGAAATGGCTAGAGTTGAAGAAGCATTAGGCTTTTTAGATGATTTATAAATATCTGAGGGATTAATATGATAACTAAAATTTACAGAGTTAAAGGTACTTTTGTAATGGGCGATGATTTTCATAAATTTGTAAAAGAATACAAAGCTACCAGTGAAGCTGATATCGAAGAAAAAATTTATGAACGTTTCGGAAGCAAACACGGTATTAACAGAAACCAAATCAAAATTTCTGAAATCACCGAAATTGCTCCTGAAGATGTCGAAGACCCAATTGTAAAAGAAATTTTATAATACACTTCGCGAGGTGTTATTATGGAAGATCAGCAAAGATTAAACGAACTCATTAATGAAATTAATGCATACAACCAGCAGGCTGAACTTGTTCGCCAACAGATCGAATTGATTCAGGCTTCAATCGCTGAAGTTGATGCATTATCCAACACTTTAGATGACTTGAACGGTGAAAAATCCGTTGAGGCTTTTGTACCTGTGGGTGCTGGTTCTTTCATTAAAGGGGAACTTAAAGACACTGATGAAATTATTATAAGTATTGGTGCAGGATACGCTATCAAAAAAGATGCTGAAGGAGCTAAAGTGATTATTGCTGGGCAGAAAAAAGATTTGGAAGACAGTATGGACAAAATGTTGGCTAACTTACAGCAGATTACTGACATTTTGGCAAATCTTCAAGGTCAGGCTCAACAAATCCAGGCTGCAGCTCAGGGCGGCGTAACCGGTTATTAATTACTTATAACTTTTTTTCTTTTTTTAATTATTTTGACAGTAACATATTTTTATCTAATTAAACATACCTTTTAGTGAGGTGTTTATAATTAATAACAATTCAAAACTTCTTATTTTTATAACATTAATTATTTTTATTTTAAGCATTGCTGCTGTTTCAGCGGACGATTCATTCAACGCCACATCAACTGATGATGTTGTGCTTGCTGACGGCACCCCAATCGATGCTGTTGATGCAACTGCAGATGATGATTTGGTCAACTTAAGCGAATGCAGTTCAATCGTGCTTCATGTAAGTGACAGTGAAGGGGTCATATCCGTGAGGCGTGATGCAACCAATGCGGTTACCATATCTGTTGAAAGCGGCAGCTGGGGCGATATCGATTATCTAAAACAATATAAAACATCTGACGGTTATTTCGCCCATGCTATTGTAACTTCCAATGGATGGCTCATCGGTAACGGCGGTGTAACGGACGGCAGCACATTCAGACAAATTGAAAGCATCGCTTCTGAAATGGTCGTAAATAATGTGATTTCCAATGACTATCTTTCAAGAATTCACAGCATCTTATCCAGAGATTCACTGGGTCATTTTGTAATTAAGGCGCCTGATGGAACTTATGGAGTTGTATTTCCTAATCTATATCATGTTTCAAAACTGGAGCCCGGCCAATATCTGGTTTGTCCGAATGTCTATTCAAAATCTCAGAAAGGAACCTATGATGCCGGTTTAAGTCCTGTTGATGCGGCTATCAGAATAACTTACACAGATTCCTATGGCGTCAACAGAAGAAACATCCAGACTTATCACTGGAAAGTGACGGCTTCTCAAAACGGACTGTCCTATGGGGTTGACACATACACTTCAAATGACAACGGTGCTGGTGTAGGCCGTTCAACCGCTTCCTTAAGGGATGATATTTATTATTTCGGCACCTTCCATTCCAAAACATCAATTCCGTTAACTCCGGATAAAATGTATTTGGGAACACATGTATTCGAAAAGACCAGTATCGAGATTTTCAAATTATTAACTCCTATTAAATCTGTTCTTGTCGGTGAAGATATGGATTTGAAGTATCAGGTCAATTATGTCAAGGGCACAAATCCTGTTGTCATATTTGCAATTCCAGAAGGCTTCACATTCAACTCAGCATCATTATCCAAAGGAACATATACTTATGATGCAAGCACTAACGGAATAGTATGGTATCTGAATAACTGTGATGAAAAAAACTATATTACACTTTCTATTAAGGCTGTCAAATCAGGCAAATATGATTTATTCTATTCTTTAAACAATAATTTCGTAAACAGCAATAGCTTAAATGTCAATGATTATGGTGCTGTAATATCTTTAAATAGTCTGGAGAAATACAATAAAGGTCCTGAAAGGCTGAATGTTTATTTAAAAGACGTCAAAGGTAACCCTATTGCAAATGAAAATGTGGTCATAAACATTAACGGCGTGGATTATACGAAAGTTACAGATAGTGATGGTGCAGCTTCAATAGCTATCAATCTAAGTCCCGGCAGTTATGATGTGACTGCAGGATACAGCGGACGCTTCGGATCAAATTCCACTACAGGAAACGTAAAAGTTTTAAGCACGATAAACGGAAATGACATTGTCAAGATGTATAGAAACGACACTCAGTATTATGCATCATTTAAAGACACTTCAGGCAATCCTTTAAGGTCTCAGGATGTCACGTTCAATATTAATGGAGTATTCTATACCCGCTCTACAGACAGTAATGGAAGAGCCAAGTTAAATATCAACTTGAATCAGGGAACATATATTATAACCTGCATCGACCCTAACGGTGCGCAATACAGCAATAATATTAAGGTATTGCCGATTCTGGTTGATGGACATGATCTGACAAAATACTATAGAAACGATTCAGTTTATTCCATCAGGGTGCTTGATGATAGGGGAAATCCTGTAGCCGGTGAAAATGTCACATTCAATATTAATGGAGTATTCTATACAAGACAAAGCAACGAATCAGGATATGCTAACCTTAATATCAGATTAGGGCCTGGAGAATATATCGTAACCGCAGAATATAAGACTTTCAAGCATTCAAACACTGTCAATGTACTTCCGGTATTATTTGGAAACGACACTCTAAGCTATTCAAATGAAAGTAATTTCTGCGTTAAACTGATAGACGGCAAAGGAAACGATTATTCAAATCAGACAATAACATTCAATATTAACGGAGTCATCTATGCTAATGCAACAGATGAAGATGGTATTGCAGATTTGTTCATTTATCTGCCTGACGGAAAATATATCGTCACATCATCCTATGACGGCATCAGCATAGCTAATAATATTACAATAAACTCAACTAAGAGTCACTGACGGCGGTGTTACAATTAGAAAACTCATAATTATTTCTTTAATAATGCTTTTATTTTTAAGCTTATCATGCGTTTGCGCTGCAGACAATGAAACCGGATTGGAAGATGTAAGCATAAATGCAGATGACGTATCGATGCATTACAGAAACGGAACTCGTCTGAATGTTGATTTGACGGATTCAAATGACCAATCACTATCCAATCAAAGCGTAATAATCAACATTAACCGCGTTAACTACACAAGAACCACAGATACTGACGGCAAAGCATCAATTGCAATCAATCTGCTTCCGGGCAAGTATCTCTCAAACATCTACTTTTTGGGAACGAACAAGTACTCTTCTTCATCAAAGCAGATTAATGTGGAAGTATTGCCTACCATTTCTGGAGATGACCTGACCAAGTATTACAGGAACGATTCTCAGTATTATGCCACTTTTCTTGACGGTATGGGAAATCCTTTGAGCTTTGCTGATGTAACTTTCAACATCAATGGTGTTTTCTACACCCGTCAGAGCAATGAGGATGGTGTGGCCCGCTTGAACATTAACCTGGCTAAAGGTGACTATATAATCACTGCTTATAATCCAAACGACGGATTTGCACATTCAAACAGCATAAAGGTACTTCCCACAGTAAACGGTTCTGATTTGGTAAAGATTTACAGGGACTCACATCAGTACTGGGCCACTTTCAGGGACAGCAGAGGTAATCCTCTCTCCAATAGCAATGTGGAGTTCAATGTAAATGGTGTCATATACACCCGCCAGAGCAATGAGTATGGAAATGCCAAGCTCAATATCAATTTAGGACCTGGAAACTATATCATAACTGCCCATAACAAGATTAATGGTGAGCTTTCATCAAATAACATTGTGGTTTACGGATATTCCGAAACTAAGCTTACCACACAGGATTACTCATTCAGATTAAATGACGATGACACAATAACGGCAACCCTAACCAATAGATTGAATTACGGCATTGCGGGGGAAGTTATAAAATTAAATGCTGACAATAATACTTATTCTGCTTTAACCGATGAAAACGGTGTTGCAAAATTCTATCCTGGTCTGGCTCAGGGCAATCATTCCCTTAAATTCACTCACGATGCAACATCCGTTTACGGAGCTTCTCAAGCTATTTCAAATGTGGAAAATTATAACGGAACTAGGGCTATAATCAATGCCGATGATGATATTATTTTCATTAATGACAAATATAGCGTTTCATTGTATGATGAAAACAGCACCCCATTTAAAAATCAGAGTATTTTCTTAAAAGTTGGGCAAAACATCTATTCGGCAGTAACTGATGATGTTGGTGTGGCCACATTCAACGTTACATCTGGTGAAGGCAAATATGAGGCTATCGTATTTTATAATGGAACAGGATATAAGTTTACAAGAAAAATAGTCAGTCTTTTTATAGTGGATGATACTAAAACTTCAATAGTTCCATATACTTCAAGTGTAACTGAGGGTCGTGGTGAAAAATTCAATGTCTATCTGTCTTCAAATTCCATTAAACTGCCTAATAAGGAAGTCATCATCAGTGTCAATGGCAGAAACTATACAAAAACAACCAATGAGGATGGAATTGCATCATTAACTATTAATTTGTCTCCTAATTCTTATGATATGAAGTTTTACTTTTTGGGGGATGATTTCTTCAAAGCATCTTCCAATTCATCACTTTTAACTGTAGTGCCAAGAATATATACCCAAATCAGTCTCATCACTCCTGTCCATTATAAAGGTTCTGAATTCACATTCAATCTTAAACTGAAAGCAGATAAAGGTCTGTCCGGAAGGAATATAACCTTTACCATAGGTTCAAACACTTATAATCAAATCACAGATGACGATGGTGTCATACACCTGAATATCAATGATTTGGCCGTTGGAAAATATTACGTGACATACTCCTTTGCCGGAGACTACGATTACGCACCATTTACAGGAGCATCAACTTTGGAAGTGACTTCCCAGACTCCATACGGATATGGATATTGGGTAAGATATGGGAATATGAATGATGTGGACTTCGATGTTCTTGCCTCACACGGAACAAAACAGATCATATTGCATTCCTACGCATTCACTGCATATGGTGAAAACAATGTCGTTCACTGGATAAAACAGGCAAATGACTATGGAATGAAAGTTCATATCTGGATGCAGGTTGCATACTATGGCGGATGGAGCACTCTGTCCAATAGGGACGGATCGTACAATTATGACTTGATTAACTCAAAAATAGATGAGGCCAGATATTATGCGGGCGTTCCCGGAGTAAGCGGCGTTCACTTTGATTATTTAAGATTCCCTGGAACAGCACATAACTATCCAAACGCTGCTGATTCAATCAACTACTTTGTAATAAATGCAGTTGCCGCAATCAAGCAAGTCAATCCTAATTGTCAGGCATCAGCCGCAATAATGCCTGAGCCAAGCAGTATGATTTATTATTATGGTCAGGATTATACCACATTAAGCAGATACCTTGACTTCATCGCTCCGATGGTTTATAAGGGAAATTACAACAGCGGCACTTCATGGATAGGTTCCGTCACAAAATGGTTTGTCGCCAATTCAAAAGGTGCAGAGGTCTGGACTGGTCTTCAGGCTTACAGATCAGATGATGATGTCACTCCGCTTTCCGTTTCCGAGCTGGCTAATGATGCTCAGACCGCTTTGAATTCCGGAGCTAAAGGTATCATAATGTTCAGATGGGGTGCAACAAACTTCATTGATTTTGACACTTTGGTAAGGAAGTAAAGATTCAGATTTTCATTTTAAAAATTAGTTATTGATTTAACTAATTTTTCTTTTTATTATTTCAGTATTTTAATTGATTTTAGTATAAATTATTGAAGCTATTTTCAATCTCCTTGACTTTTCATTTCATCATATGAATTGCTTTTAATCTTGTTTAAATAATATGAGAAATATAAATAGTCATAATTAAACTTTTAAAAATAAAATAAATGGATGGGTTAATTTTGTTTGAATCACTAAAAAAGAAACTGTCACGTACAAGTGACAAATTGGAAGAAGAGATTATCGAAGAAGCAAAACAGGAAGATAATCTTCAGGAAGAAACAGGTCAAAAACGATCATTTTTCTCATTTGGCCGCAAAAAAGAAGAAGAAATTGATGAATCAACATTACTTGAAACTTCTGAGGATGTTCCAAGTGAAACTGAGGAAGAGAAGAAATCCCGTTTCTGGTCTAGAAGCAAAGATGATGAAGAAGAATCTGGCGATGAAGAAGAGAAACCTGAAGAAGAGAAAAAATCTCATTTCTGGTCTAGAAACAAAGATAATGATGAATCTGGCGATGAAAAAGAAAGTGAAGTTGAGGAAGAGGAAAAATCTCACTTCTGGTCAAGAAACAAGGATAAAGACAAGGATGATTCTCCTGAAGGAACCGGAGGACTGTTCTCATTTGTCCGTGAAAAAACCATTTCAGAAAAACATGTTGAAGACACATTATGGGAACTGGAAATGGGTCTATTGGAAGGGGATGTCGCAATGGAAGTTGCAACAGAAGTTGTTGAATCCGTAAAAGAAGATCTTGTTGGCCGTAAGATTAAAAGAAGCAGCGACATTACAGAATACACTTTCAACGCATTAAGAAATGCGGTTTCCGAAATCATCGACATTCCGGGAAAATCCATGACTGAAATGATTGAGGAGAAAAAGGCTCAGGGAGAACCGCTGGTAGTGATGTTTGTCGGTATTAACGGTACAGGAAAAACAACAACAATCGGTAAACTGGCCAATTATTATCTGAAAAAAGGCTACACTCCGGTTATTGCTGCTTCAGACACTTTCCGTGCAGGAGCTATTGAACAGGTCACCCATCATGCAGATAATGTTGGAGTAAAAATCATAAAGCACCAGAAAGGATCAGATCCAGCAGCGGTCGCATTCGATGCGGTTGAACACGCAAAGGCACAGGGAAAAGAACTGGTATTAATCGACACTGCAGGAAGGATGCAGACCAATACAAACCTTATGGATGAGATGAAAAAAATCAAAAGGGTTTCAAAACCTGATTTGGTCATCTTTGTCGGTGATGCGCTTACAGGTAATGATGCAACCCAGCAGGCAGTAAAATTCAATGAAGCCATTGACATTGATGGAGTTATCTTAACCAAGGCCGATGCGGACAGCAAAGGCGGAGCATCATTGTCCATAGGTTATGTGATTAAAAAGCCAATCATGTTTTTAGGTGTCGGTCAGGGATATGACGACATCAGGGAATATGATGCCGAATGGATGCTAAACCAGCTGTTCAGCGAGGATGAAGTGGCTGTAGAGGAATAGAAAAATGCGTTTTAAAAAAGTGATAATTGCTTTAGTGATTATTCTTGTGCTTCTTCTTGCTGTAGCGGCATTCGGAACATTTTATAATGGAGGCATAGATTCAAATGAGCCGAAGGAGAACGTTTCCATAGCTATCGTTGGGGATGTAATGTTTGCACGTAACATGCCTGGTGTTTTAAGCCTGGATTCGTCTCCATTTGCAGGAGTGTCCAATGTAACATCAAATGTTGATTTGCTGATTGTAAACTTTGAAAATGCTGCAACAACATCAACGTCTGCAGTCAAAGGTGATGTTCCACTAAAATGCAGTCCTGAGTATGTTCCTCTGGCCAAGGCAAACAACAACACTATTGCAACACTTGCAAACAACCATGTCTGTGATTATGGAATTGACGGTATGAGAGACACCATCAAATACATTGCCGAGGCAGGAATGACTCCAATGGGTGCAGGTGAAAACGAAAGCGAAGCACACCAGTCTGTTACAAAAGAAGTCAACGGAAGAGATATAACTGTACTTAACTATATGGATTCAAACAACTTTGCAGAATACAGTTATGAAGTACTGCCTTATGCTAACGGTTCAGCGCCAGGATATTCAGCATATGATTCAGCAGATGCACAAAAGCAAATCTCTGAAGCACGTGAAAACGGTTCTGACTTTATCATTGTCTATATGCACTTTGGAAACGAATATTCACGTTCACCGAATGAAGACCAGGAAAGGATAGCTCATGAACTGATAGATTACGGTGCTGATGTGGTTATCGGAGCCCATCCTCACGTAACGCAGGGCGTTGAAATGTATAAGGGAAAACCAATCTGTTACAGTATGGATAATTTCATATTTGATTTGGCCCGTGCAGACACCCAAAGGGATTATTTCGTTCAGATGGATCTGGTCAATGATACATGTGAGCTGACGATATATCCTGTTGACATGATTGGGTACCTGCCGTATTTCATGTCACCTGAAGACGGCAAAGCTCTTCTTGAAGAGCTCAATCCGCAGTGTGACCAGCTTAACATAACTGAAAACGGAACCGGAAAACTAACATTTAATCTGACAAGGGATGAATAATCCTTTGTTCTAAATTATTAAGCTGCCGATATATGAATAGCCTTTGATATCGTTTTTGTTTTTCACTTCAAATTCAAAAGTATCGGGATTTGATACATATAAATGCGCCAGTGCAATTCCAACATCAACATCCATCCATTTCCCGATTATTTTTCTTTTCAAAACATTAGGTTTGACTTTAAAAACATCATATCCTTCATCAGTGTGTTTAAAATACCATGGCTGTGAATTGACTGCTGATGGAGCAAGCTGTGCAGGTTTTAACTTATCATCGGGACTGTCAGCTATTTCAGATAAGTCCTTTCTTTTAAATTTTGAAATATCTCTTGTCAAATCGTCTGACTTTCCAAAAGCCATTAAAATTATAAATTCTGGGTTATTGTCTTTGATTGAGCCCATTCCGACCCAGCAGCTTCCAATGCCTAATGTCTGCATGTATAGGCTTAACTGCTGAAACACAAATCCTGCATTAACTCCGGAATTGTCCTTTTTCTCAGAATATATTGCCAGATAGTAAGGGGCTTTCCACCGGGTTTTCAAATTGACTTCATCTTTGGTCAGAATTTCATAATAATATTTGATTTCAGGATTTAATGGCTTAACATTTGACAGGAACTCTTTGATTGGCTTCATGTCGATTTCATCGTCCAAATATTTCCTGCAGGATTTTCTAACATAAATCTGGCTTGCTAAATCCATATTACCATTTCCTTTTTGATATTGCTTTCAGGCGCTTTTTCTCAATATTTTTCCGCTTGTCTGACTGGTATTTCTTTTTCTGACGGTTTGTTGCTGTTTGAAAGTTAGGCATTATCGTAACCAAATCAATGGTGTTTCCATGGCATGCAAAAATCAGTTTAAGCTCTTTGTAATCCTTGTTTGGCGGTGCTTCATAAATCACTTCATATTCATCGTTTCCGCTTTTTTCATATCTTATTGGCTCTTCATACATTATCGCATCAACGATATATTCCCTTTTAATCCCGTTTTGTGCCAATCTCTGATTGAAATGTGTGTTTTCAAAGCACCAGTCGATATTCTGCGTATTGCCTAAAATAAATTTGTCAAAAACTTTCATCACTATTAAGTTGTATTGTAAATTTTATAAAAGTATTGATTTTAACAGATTATTTGAAAAGATATAAATAACCCCTGTTAGATAATAATAATTGATTCATGAGCCTATTGGAGGTAAAATCATGAAAACAATAATCATTAAGGATGAAATTAATCCTTCTTTAGAATTAAATTCTGCAGCTACCGAATTATTAACCAAAATCAATGATTTTCCTGATGAGGATATTATAATTGATTTTTCTGGAGTAACCTTCATAAGCAGATCTTTTGCCCAGGCATATTTTTCTAAAAAAATCAAAATGAATAAAAATATCAAGGAAATTAATTTGACAGGTGAAGTAAAAGATTTTTTCAACACCGTACGTAAAAATTTCGAGTAAGTATCTATTTAACCATTGATAACAATATATAAATCTATGAGTGAAAAAGCACAATGGGATTCATCTTTATCATTTATTTTTGCAATGATTGGAGCGGCCGTTGGTTTGGGAAATATCTGGCGTTTCAGTTACGTGCTTTATTCCAACGGTGGGGGATCATTTTTCATCCCGTACTTCATTGCAATAGCCATTATGGGCATTCCATTCCTTATATTGGAATATGGTGTAGGATTCAGTTTTAAGGACTCGTTTTCAAATATCCTAAAGAAAATCAATCCCAAATTTGAAATTATCGCCTGGATTTTGGTGTCATTTGTCTTTGTAGTTGTTATATATTATATGGTTATACTGAGCTGGGACTTGGTATATCTGTTAAGCAGTTTCACTTTCGGCTGGGGAACAGATACGGTACATTATTTCACCCATGTCGTCGGAGGAAGCTCCAATCTTGAAACGGCAAGCTTCCTTTTGATTCCGACAACGGTCGGTGTGGCAATATTGTGGGTAATACTGTGGTTCATCTCCCATAAGGATGTGGATAAGGGAATCGGAAAGTTCTCAAAGGTTTTAATTCCTGCTCTTTTTGTAATAATGGGATTCATTGTAATCTATGCTCTGACATTGCCTGGGGCAGCTATCGGAATCAATACCCTGCTGACTCCTGACTGGTCAAAACTGCTTGATGTAAACATTTGGCTTGCTGCGTTCGCCCAAATCATCTTCTCACTGAGTATGGGCCAGGCAATCGCCGTTACCTATGCAAGCTATCTTCCTGAAAACTCCCGTCTGACGGACAATGTGCTTATTGTTGTAGCATCAAACTCAGCATTTGAGATATTCACGGCATTCGGAGTATTTTCCATTTTAGGATTCATGTCACAGACCGCCGGAACTCCTATGATTCAGCTGATTACTGAAGGAACAGGGCTGATATTCATTGTTTTCCCTATGATATTCAACATCATGGGACCTGTTGGAAGAGTCATCGCACCACTGCTATTTTTGGCAATACTCTTTGCCGGAATCACTTCCGCTTTAGGATTTTTCGAACCGATGCTCAATTCATTTTCAGCCAAACTGAACATGTCCCGTAGAAAAGCCGCAACAATACTGTCCATTGTAGGGTGTCTTTTCTCACTGATGCTTACAACCGGAATAAGCAGCTATCTTGTCGGAATAATTGATTCCTTTGTTAATGAGTTTGGAATATTGCTTCTGATAGGAGTTCAGTGCATAATATTTGCATGGTTCTACGGACTTGATCATTTCGTACCAATATTAAATGAACACGGACTTTTAAAGGTTGGAAAAGTATGGAAAACAATCATCAAATATGTATTGCCAATATTTTTAATCATAATCTGGGCAATAGGAATATTCCAGCTATTCGGCAAGGCGGAAACCTTTGAGTTAATGGTTGATTGTGTAATTATAATTGGCGTTTTAGTGGTTAGTTTTGCTTTAACTAAGTTTAAAGCATCTAACTAATCTTTTTTTATTTTTCATATATAAATGATTTAAAAAATCACACTTCACATAGATTAATATAACATCCATTACAGAATTATTTGTACATGATTATGCATAGTCTAAAAATTTTATAGGTGAATAATAATGTATGAAGAATTTTCATTAAATGAAATTATTAATCATTATGGGTTTGATCCTTATGAAATGATTGAAAAACACATCAATCAAGATATAATTCCAGCATATGATTGTTTAACCACATGCCATCGATCTAACCATGATGAGGAAGGTAATCCTGCAATCGAATTTTATATCAGATATAATGTAAAACTGGATTTCAATATTAAACTGAAGTTAGCTAGATTGGTTTCTAAAAATGTTCATGATTTTTGTAAAAAATCAGGTTTCGATGATGATGTTTTCTCATCAATGACTCTGCTTGTATGTATCAGTGGTGATTGCAATGTTTAAAGGATTTGGCGATTTTATTCCGCAAGATTTTTTGAATTTAGCCGATGAGATGTATACTCATCGTGATTTGTTTGAATCTAATATTTCTTCTGTCAAACGCAATATTTATGGTAGAATTTACTATTCTATATTTCTGTTTGTAAGAGAATGGTTAAAGCAAAACACTGCCTATGTGTCTTATCCTTTTGGTGAGCATAAACGAATGCCAATGTTTATTAAAAATAAAGGCCCATTTACTGATGAGCAAAATGAGGAGATTTTCAGACTATTCAATCAGTTAAAAAAGCTTAGACATCAATCAGATTATTATTTGGAAATTCCCAATAAATATTCTAAAATGTATGAAGATTGGGTTTTTGAAGATATTGTCGATGCTTTTGAAATTGCGGATTATATTATCGAATGTTTTGATAATGTTGAAACAAATAATTAATTATTATAGTTAGTTTTGCTTTAATTAAGTTTAAAGCTTCTAACTAATCTTTTTTAGTTAATATTGGCTTTAATTAGGAAATATACGAAATACAATCTGTTTGTGAATGTATATCTTTCCTTAATTTTTTTGCCGACGTGTTCTAAAATATTCAGTTCTTCCATTCTCAATAGGAATTCATTTAAAATTTCATTTTCCTTATCATTCAATATCTCTTTAATGTCTGAAATTTCAAATTCAATTAACTTATGTTTTCCTAATTTGAGAAGGATATTTTCATATTCATCATTTTCAATCTGGTCTAATATTAAACTTATCTGCTTATTGCCTAGTTCTATGGATGCATTCAAAACACTTTTAAAAACAATCTCTTCACTAATTAAATCGTTTTTAACATTCCAAAATGTTTCTTCACCTATCTGCTGCATAACTAATGGCATTCCCCAGGAATAATAAACCATATGTTTCAATGCTTTTTTGTTTTCAAATCTAATACTGTATTTTTCAAAATTTTCTATGAAAAATAACTCAATATCTTCATCATTCAAATGATCAATTTCAATTAAATGGAATATTCTTGAAAATGATGGATTTAAAGTAGTTAGTTTATTGAAATTTTCTTTATAACTAACTAATGTAAAAGCCACTGGAACAAAATTGTCGCTGAAGTCTATTGTTTCAGATAATCCTTTGTACCAATTCGGAAATTCGGAAGTTTTTGATAATCCATTTATATCATCAATAATGATGAACAATCCGTTTTTTTCTTTAAGGGATTTGCTGATGTTGAGTAAAAAATCTGCAAAGTTGTTTTTCACATTTTCAACGAAATCTTCTTTATTTTTCAGTGAAATTCCTATTCCTGGCAGTTTTATTTCATTAATGCTCCCTATAAATTCTTCAATTATTTTCTGTCCCTTTTTAGTTTTGTCTAATTCTTTAAATATTGCCTCTAATAAACTTTGTCAATGTCGTCAAGTTGATTTTTTAATTTAAAACGTTTATTTTTATATTATTATAATAATATTGCTTTATTGATTTTAATTTGTGTTAATTATTTTTTATTTATCAAAATAATGTGTTGTATATTGTTTTTCTTTGATTAA
>NZ_JAFSNZ010000047.1 GCF_017447225.1 Methanobrevibacter sp.
AAAAATAAAAAGAATAAATCAAAATTAAAGAATTTTCACTACAATAAATTCTTAAAAAAAATTAAAAATTGGATAATTACAAAATCATGAATATAACTATTATATAAATTTAACGGAAAAATAAAAACCCGAATTATAAAAGAAGACTGAAAAAAGGATTTTTAAACAAATAAACACTACTTTATAACAAAAGTCCTAACAAATTGACAGTCACGTATTTCGACATGGATCCGACTGTTGATGTTGTGGTCTTCGGTCACACCCACCTTCCGGCATACAGGGTTTACGACGGCTACGACAGACCTAAAGTCGTTGTAAATGAGGGGACCTGGATTGACACAAACACCGATGATTTGGAAAATACAGCAACGTTTGCTTTGATAGATTCCGGTGCTGATGAAACTGAAGTGGAACTTTTAAAGTATGTCGATGGCGAGTTTGTGGAAGTTAAAAATGATTATGTGGAGAAGTGAGTATTATGTCTAAAAGTAACGAAGCGGTAAAATTATTCGAAAGAGGACATTTGTGTTCGCAGGCTGTTTTTGAAGTGTTCAGCGAAGATTTGGGGCTTGCATCAAGTGAAGCTTTTAAGATTGGTGCATGTTTTGGAAGCGGCATGCGCAAAGCTGAAGTATGCGGTGCATGCGCCGGTGCGCTGATGGCTTTAGGATTGAAATATGGCGAAAGCAAAGAGAAATGTGATGAGGTTTCTGACAAATTTTTTGATGAGTTCAAAAAGGAAAATGGATCTTATCTTTGCAGGGATTTGCTTGAATGCGATATCAGCACTCCAGAAGGTGTCCAGTATGCACGTGACAACAATCTGTTTAAGGAATTCTGTCCTAAAATGGTTGCATCAGCAACAGAAATTGCCGAAAAGATAATGGAGGATTAGCTTTTCAGATTAAATAATGCGATAATCATCAAAACGATTCCTGTGTAATATACGGAATTAATCAGGATGTTTCCAGTCATCATGCTGAAACCGTAGTTTCCTATCAGGTGATTCCAGAAATCAATCTGAATCATACAGCAGATTCCAAACACTATGATTATCGGCAATATTATCTTTTTATATTTTATTTTTTTAATTGATTTATCCAGATTGGTGCCTAAATGCATTCCCAGAAGTATTACTGATAGGTATGCGAGAATTTTGTGAAGATAAATTGTAGTCAGATTACCCATATCGATGAATTGGCCGGATATCAGTCCGAAGGCACAGTTCAGGATAAACACGACAATAAAAGCTATGTTTATAGCTAATGTCAAACTTCTTTTAGGAGTGTATTTTCCCTTATTTATGCCTTTCAGATAACTTCTGTTCAGGTAGAGATGAACAATGACAAGAATTACCAGGCAAATCCCGATTATTTCGTGAATTGTGGGGTCGAGATATTGTCTTGAAAACTCAATTATCATCAGTATGAACAGTACAACGTCTACAATTATCTTTTCAGTCTTCATTTAAAATCCTAAACCTTTCAGCCATTCTATTGTTTGCTGTTTGCCGTCTTCGGTTCTTGCGGTTTTCCCGTCAATTGCAAGTCCGTCAGTATTCACTTTCGCTTCTGGAAGTTGTGATGCAATTGTCTGGTATGTTCCAGCATCTCCTGATCCTTCATGGGTATTGAACGGAATAACAGTTTTTCCACTGAAGTCATATTGCTCAAGGAATGTATACATTATGTTAGGCAGGTCTCCCCACCAGATAGGATATCCGATAAATATCGTGTCATAGCTGTCGAAATTATCTATCTTGTTTTTAATTTCAGGCCTTGCATTGTCAGACTGTTCTTTAGATGCCTGGTCTGTAGTTTCCTTATAGTCGTCAGGATAAGGATTCACAGGAACAATTTCAAATGAATCGGCATTCAGATATTCTTTGATGTATGATGCCATCATTGCGGTGTTTCCAACTTCCACATCTCCGACATTATAGTTTTCGCCGGTTTTTGAAAAGTATACTACAAGGACTTTGCTGTTGGTGTTGTTTTTCTTCAGTATATCGTTTGCTTTTGCCTCGGCATCACTCATCGCCGCTGCTTCACTTATTCCTACTGCCAGAATAATTAAAGCGATAATGCTTATAAGAAGTATTTTTTTCATTTCAATCACAATTCCGGCCTTAACTTTCCATAGAAGTATGATGCTGTTGCCCCGCCGTCTATCAAGATATCTGAACCTGTGATGAATGCTCCTTCATCGCTCATAAGCAGTTTTGCAACGCTTGCAACCTCATCAGCAGTTCCCGGCCTTCCTGACGGACAGTTTGCAAACATGTTTTTGTAGAAGTCTCCCCTAGGTCCGTTGAACTCGTCTATTGCCAGTGGGGTTACGATGATTCCCGGAGATATTGAGTTGATTCTGGCTCCTTTTTCTCCCCATCTGCATGCCTCATACATAACTCTTTTCACGTTGCATCTTTTGGCCATCTGGTATGCGTGAAGTGTATCTTCGATGTTTTCCGGCTGTAAAACTTCCAGGCCAAGCAGTTCCTCTGTCGGGGTCATTGCAAGCTGCTCGTCTATTTCAGCTCCCAGCTGTTTCATTCTGTGGCCGGACTGTGAGGAGATTGTCACTCCGCTTCCGCCTTCTTTGATTACTTTTCCGACTTCTTCAAGCAGAACTGCAGTTCCGTATAGGTCCACTTTGAGGATGGCCTCTATTGGAGCCTGTGAAGGGGATACTCCTGCCGCATTTATGAAATATGCGATTTCACCATATTTTTGGGCTTCTTTTATGATGTTTCTGATGGAGTCTCTTGATGATATGTCGCATTCATGAGCTTCACAGTCAAATCCTGCTTCGGTCATTATTTTAGCTATTGAATTTGCATTATCTGTGTTTTTATCGCCGATTATGATTTTTTTGCCATGACCTATTCTTCTGGCTATTGCCATTCCGATCTGTCCGGCACCTGTCAATAAAACTACATCTGTCATGGATAATAGTATTATTTTTAAAATATATAAATGTTGTTTTATGCAACAGTTATTTTTCAGCTATTATACACATCCACTCCAGAAACCTGTCTGAAAATGAAAAGTTGTCCCAATCGTCATCAATTACTTTAGTGCCTTCTTTCGTTATTATCTTTTCCTTTCTGTTTTTGGAATCCTTCAGATAGATTGTAATGTTGGAATATTCATTGTTTTCTAAAAATTCCTTCAGTTGTCAGTCATTGTAGACATTCATGTCAATCAGTTTTTCGGATATTTTCATGGGGATATTATCTGATCCGTTGGATTCCATACCTATCATAAATTTTCCGCCAGGTTTTAAAACTCTTTTGACCTCTCCGAAGCATTTCTCAATATCTGGCCAGAAATAAACTGTTTCAAATGCGGTGACTATGTCAAAGCTTTCGTCTTCAAATTCAAGACTCTGAACGTTTCCTTGGCTGATTTCCACTATTCCTTTTTTGATTAGGTCATCATTAACCTCTTTGGATATTTTAACGCTTTTTTCACTGTAGTCAACGCCATAAACTTTTTTAGCATGTTCGGCCATTCTGTTTATGTTTATTCCGCCGCCACAGCCGATATCCAGTATGGTGTCTGTTTCTTTGATGTCCAAATGCTTTAAAACCCATAATGATATTGGTGTATGTTCCTTGTTCATTGATTTTAGCTGTATTTCTCCCAGTTTTCCTTTCGGTTTTCTCATATTGTCGAAGATTCCCATAATAATCACTTGATTAATATTATTTCATTTTCACTATAAAAATTTTGGCATACCTAAATTTTAAATTATTTATATAAATTAAATCAATGTAATATTAATGGATTTGGCAATGAATATCATAATAGGTAACGGAATTTCTCTTTTTGCAGGCATTTTTTTAATAATGAGCTATTATATAAATGATGCCAAAAAGGCATATTTTTATCAGTTTCTAAATGCATTTATACTTGCCATTTCATCAGTTTTCTTTTTTTCATGGGTGGGAATCACCACAATGCTTATTGCGGCCATAAGAAATCTTATGGTATATTATGACCGTCTGTCCCGTAACTGGACAATTGTTTTTCTTATAGTGACTGTTGTTCTGGGAGTTTATGTAAATACCTTGGGATTCGTAGGACTTTTGCCCGTAATTGCTGTCGTTGAGATTACCTTGTGCAATTTCCTTTTAAAATCAATTAAACCTATAAAATTAAGTTTTATCATAAACAGTCTGATTTATATAATCTATTTCTTCGCAATATATGACTTTACATCTGTAGCCATCGAGTCATTCACTGCAATGGTCGGTGTAGTTTCTTTAGTTCAATTAATTAGAGGCGAAAAGTGATTGTTACTTTTACCACTGATTAAGTTACAAAATATTTATATATTCTTCTCTTCAAATATTTTTTTAAACACGGGAGGTTTTATCATGACTTTAGAAGATTGGAAATCTGAAATAAATAATTTTAAAACGATTGATGTGTGAGGTAAAGTAGGAAACTTCTTTCCAGCATTAAAAAAACAAGCAATGAAAGTTAATGAAGGTGAAGGTTTGGAAATCATTCAAAGTTTTGATCCGATTCCATTATATGAGGTAATGGAAGATTTGGGATTTGAATATTATACCGAAAAAACCGATGACCATGAATTTCATGCCTATTTCTATCGCGTTGAAGTTAAGCAGTCCCAAAAGGATATTCCTATGAGGCCTGTTGCTTTAACCAATATGCCCATCATTGATGAGGGTCTTGGTGAAGTGGCGGTTCAATTCTGGGATTTGACTTGGAACGATGAAAACAGGTATCTTGATTATGAAACAAGGTTGCTTTTGTCACTGACTAATGCTGTTGGTGCTGGAAGAATGCGTCAAGCAACACGGGAGCTTGTTAAAGGATACATTCATGGAATTGATTCTCGGGCATTTGATGATGTTTTCGAACTTTTGGCATGGAATCAGGGAATCGGATATTTCAGCTCTGAAATAGGGCCTTCCACTTTATTCAAGGCATATAAGACTATTAAACGCATGGAAAATAAAGGCAACAGTCGTTCTGAAATATGTGAAATTCTTAAAGAGAATTTTGGAGATAAGAATCCTGATGTAAAGGTGATTTAGATGCTTGAGATAAATGAAAATACAAAATTAATCGATATTTTGGATAAGTATCCATGGCTTAAGGATGAACTTCCAAACATTGACAAGAAATTTAAAATGCTCAAAACGCCTATCGGCAAGGTAATGATGAGAAATGCGGATATTACTGAAATGAGCAGACGTTCTGGCATGAGTGTTGATGAAATTATAAAAATGTTTTTTGAGTTAATCGAAAATCATTAATATTTCAAAGTTTTCACATAGTTTTCAAGCAGATCGAAAAGTTCCTCTTCAGTTTCTGTTTGAAATATTTTCTTTTTTATTTCCACGCTTCCGTGGAGGTTTTTCATATAATATGCGGCATTTGTCCTTAGCTTGTGGGCAATGATTTTGGGATTGTCGCTGTCCTTTTTAATCAGTTCAGTGTGTCTTTTAAACATGTCTAGCTTTTCTTTTGATGATACACGTTCAGGTTCCTTTCCATAATCCAGATATTCCACACATTGCCTGATTATCCATGGATTTCCCATGATTCCTCTTCCGATCATTATGGCGTCACAGCCGGTTTCGTCAAGCATTCTTTTTGCATCATAGCAGCTTCTTATATCTCCGTTTCCTATGACAGGTATTGAAACTTCATCTTTAACCTCTTTTATTATTGACCAGTCAGCTTTCACGTCATATCTTTCGTGGCGTGTTCTCGGATGTATTGCAATTGCTGAAGCGCCGGCGTTTTCTATAGTTTTTGCCATTTCCACTGCATTGTTTTCATCCCATCCGCTTCTGATTTTAACGGTAACTGGTATATCCACAGCATTCACCACTGTTTCAACAATGTCTGATGCCTTATCTGGGTCCTTTAGAAGTGCGCTTCCGGCTCTTGACTTGACGGCCACTTTGGTTACTGGACATCCCATGTTTATGTCAATGATGTCCGGTTGCATATTTTCTTCAATGTATTTTGATGCTATTTCAAATGATTCTGTATCTGATCCGAAAATCTGCTGTGCAATCGGACGTTCGTAATCTGTCATCATCAGCATTTCCTGTGTTTTGCTGTTCATATGCATTATTGCCCGTGTTGAAACCATCTCGGTTTCTATCAGTCCGCAGCCCATTGACTTGACTATCCTTCTGAATGCGGAATCGCATATTCCTGCCATCGGAGCCAAAACCACCTGATTATCTATTTCGACATCGCCTATTTTCCATTTCATAGTTACCATAATTCTATTTCTTTTAATCGATATTTAAAATTTGATGTAGATGGCTCTTCTTAAAAAATATTAATTCATATTATAATTCAATTAAAATGGTTGTGGGGTTAATGAAAATAACTATTATCATTATTTTATGTATTTTAATAATAGCTATCTTTCAGTATTCGACTATTAAATTTCCTTGTAGAAATCATCATTTTTTGCGGGCAGTTTCGTGAATATGAACGGAACGACAATTATCACTACCGTGAGTATTGCCATGATTGCAATGCTTATGCTGTCCCCTGTTGAAAGTGTTGAATAGATTCCCTGAATCCATAATCTCAATATGCAAATAGGCAATATGCATTTGATGACTGCTTTCCAGGTTTTTCCCACATGGATTCTTGAATTTTCATTCAATGTAGCTATCAGTTCGTCGAAGTCATATACCCAACCGAAAATAATGCATTCAAGCAGTACTGCAAACAGTAATGCGAAATTATTCAGGAATGCATCAAAGACTCCTAAAATCATGCTTCCAGCACCTGTGGCAAAGATTGATGAAATTACAACTCCTACGATACACACTATTGTTGCTGATTTTTTACGTGAGAAATCGAACTTTTCAGATATTGAGTAGCATACTCCTTCAAGAAGTGCCATGATTGATGTGATCCCGGCAAACAGGATGCACAGGAAGAACAACGGTCCGATGACTGATGCTGCAGGACCCATTACATTGAATACCTGTGGGAACACTACAAACGCAAGGCCGGTTCCTTCTGTTACAAGTTCATTGAATGGTATTCCGCTAGTCAGTGCCATGAATCCTAAAATTGAAAATATTCCGATTGAGTTAAACACCTCAAATCCTGAATTTGAAAATGCGACAATCAGTGCATTGTCCACCAATTCCGCTCCTTCCGGCAGATAACTTGCATATGTAAGTGCAATGGCCATACCTAAACTTAATGAAAATACAATCTGTCCGAATGCCGCCAGCCATACGTTAAGATTGCCTAATGCAGACCAGTCAGGTGTAAATATCTGGGTGTATCCTGAAGCCGCTCCAGGCAATGTCAGTGAGTATACTACGATAATAACAACGATAATACATAGTAACGGCAGTAGAATTTTACTCACCTTTCCTATTCCGTCATTCAAATTGGTTCTTATAATCATCCATGCAACGAACCAGATGGCTATGACAGAACCTAAAACTGCAGGAACTATTGTAAATATTCCGTTTATCGAATCACTTGACTGAAGAACGCTTTGTGAGAAGAAAACGTCAGGATTTGATCCCCATGCCTTTGTAAAGCTTAAAATTACATATATCAAATCCCATCCGACAACACAAACGTAATACGTCGTAATCAGAAATACTATAAGAAGAACAAACCATGCTACAGGTTCTAATTTATTGTGCACTGTGTATAAAATCCGGGAAAGGGATGTCTTGAATTTATATCCTACTGCATATTCGACTAACACAAAGGAAATTCCCAGAAGGAATAATGACACGATGTATGGTATCATGAATGACCCTCCACCGTTTGAATATAATACATTAGGGAATCGCCATATGTTTCCCAATCCCACTGCTGAACCTATCATTGCCAGAATGAATGTTAGGTTACTGTTCCATTCACTTTTCTTCTCACTGGTCATTTTTATCACTTAATTGTTATATTTTGAGCAATGTTCAATATATAATTGGCGATAAGGTTGTGTCGGATGTTAATTATTTCACTCAGAACAATTTTCA
>NZ_JAFSNZ010000048.1 GCF_017447225.1 Methanobrevibacter sp.
GTGACAAAAGACGTTCCCGACAATTCAATAGTTGCAGGTAACCCCGCCAAATTCATTAAAAGAATTGATGAGTAAATCATCAATTCCACTTTTTTATATTTCAACACCACTTTCAGTTAGGATTCTCTCACCCACTAGCTGCTCCTCCTCAAAGTTACTTAAGTAATTTTTATAGATTTCATCGCCTTCAGAAGACAGTTCCATAATGTATCTTAAAACATCATCTCTTGAATAGCTGAAGTAAATATCTAAAGAGTCACTGATTCCCATCAGTTCCAACTGTCTATTCAATAATTCATTGCAGTATTTTAAAACCCATTTCTGGTCATTTGCAACATTAACATAAATCCAGTAGTCGCTGAATCGTTAATGTATTCTGCAATGTTCTGATGGGACTTTTCATTACCTGCTTGGGACTGAGGAGTTACAAAAGTCCTTAAGATATTATTTCTAAAAATTTCAGTCTGCCTAGTATAATCTGGCTGATAGTTATTACCACTTAAAATCTTAGATTCAATTCCTGGGGGTACAATAGCTACATTGCTTCCGGCAGTAGTTCCATAATCAGCATAAAGATTTTCCTTAGCAGTGGATGAAAGTTCAGTAATATATGGTTGACCGTTTGCATCCATTGCAGGTTTAACTTCAATAATATTATCTTTATTAATTCTCTCTACCTGATTTCTCTCCAAATTACACTTGTGGTATATATCATCAAGGCAATTTAGGATAATGCTTTGCGCTTCTGAGTAAATCTCATTATACATGAAGTTAATAACATCAGTTGGTTCGTACTTGACCGTTAATGTTCCCTCTTCAACACTGACATAGTTATCAAACTCTTCCGGAGATCCGTTAACAATATCCTTAGGCATTTCATGAAGGTATAGCTGCACTTCATTATCATCATTAAACTCTTTTTTTAATCCATAACCGTGTGCGCCGATTTCTAAAAATATTGGTTTAATGTATTTGCCAATGCTTTTATCCCAACGTTGCACAGGTTTAATAAGGCCTTCACCGTCAACCATTCCTCCTTGCAAAATATTTTTAGCTACTTGAGAAATGTCAATTTTTCTGGCCCATAAAATTAAAGTCAGTTTCTGCTCTTGAGATAATTTGTTTTCCTTATCCACAAGAACCATATTAACATTAGCTTTATCAATTCTATTTTTCAAAATACCTGAAGTATAACCGTCAAGCTTAACAGCGTAACGCGCATTAGCTATTGTTTTATTAATAACTGGCGGAAGTGCATCAGGCAAGTCAAGGCCAGTATTGATTCCATCAGTTCTAGGTTGCCTTTCATCTTCACCCCAATAGCTGCGCTTGGTGTTGTACTGCTCCACACGATTATTCAATAATCTTGTTTTGATGTAATCAGTAATTCCCATATTAATCATTTCCAAATATTATATTATTTATTATATTTATTATATAAAATAAGTAATAAAATTTTTGAAATATGAGGCAAATTTAAAAGTAATAAAAATATATATGTGCTTCTTTACGGGCAAAAAATTCACTCATCAGATTAACAAAACAGATTTGATTATTTCCCTGATATTTTGTCCTGTGAGGGTCAAGGTAAAGAGAACCAAAAGCTGCTTTTTCATTTAATTGTAATGACTATATTGTTCAATCCCAATATTTGGGAATAATCTATTTTTTGTGAAACATTATTAATGATTGCAACATTGGATTCTATGCTTTCATCCTCCATCACATTAATGCCTATGCCTGAATACTTGATGGAGATGAGAATATACTCATCATTATCCCTGATGATTACATCAATCAAATCAATACTCTCGTTGATGTCGATGATATGAACAATCATGTCTTCAATTGCCATGCTCACCAATACAGATATTCTTGCATCATCAAATGACTCCCGGATGTTTTCAGACAGGTTAACCACATCCTCAACATTTCCATGGATTGTGAATTCAAAAACTGATTTTGCATCATGTTTCCTATTTAGGAAAAATCCGTTGTATTCGCCATTGCTCCTTTTAGCCTTAACTTTAGAGTAAATGAAAATGAACAGCACTGTTGCAAATTCAGACACCACAAGTGAAATCCAAAATCCTTCAGATCCCCAGAAGTAAGTGAATAGGTATGCAAATGCAATAGGGAACAATAATCCCTGAAAGAGAGTGATGAGATTAGCGAATTTATCATACTGGACAGATTCAGCATAAAAGCTGTACAGACTAGTTATTGCAAATGCAATGAAGCTAACTGAAAATATTCGAATGATATTCATTATTGTGGGAATATCGGCAGGATTTTTAACATTAAACAGGAACAGTACAATTTGCGGAAACAGTATAAGCAAGACAGAAAAAAACAATGCAAATACACACACTATCTTAAGGGATCTTTTTGTTACATAATCCACACCAGTAAAGTCCCCCTCCTTATAATAAACTGCCGAAATCGGTAAAATGGATTGAACAGTGCCTAAAATGAAGATATCAACTAAAAATAATGCATTATAACACATAGAATATGCAGACAGACCTAAATCCCCTAAAAGTCCCGCAATCAAAGCGTTTAATATGACCAGCCTGATTGTAGTGTATAAAGGAATTGAAGCAGCAGCAAAACCTGATTTACAGATATCTGCAAGATAACCGAATATCTTTGATGTTTTAACTTTAATTAACCGTAATGTCCTATTGGACTTGAAGAAGTAAATGGTAATGTAAATTGCAGAGACGACATGCCCCACTGTGGTCGCCATTGCAGCACCTGCAATCCCCAAATTCAGGAATTTCATCAAAACAACATCAAATATTATGTTTACAACATTACAAATCAAAAATGCCCTGAACTGCATATCTATGAATCCGTCAGTCTTGATGAAATATGCCACACTCACCATATAACATTCAAACACAATTCCAAGAGCATAGTAATAAAAGTATTGAGTAACGAATGACTTCAATTGAGGAGACTGACATAACAGATTAACATATTCCCCTTGAAACACGATTGTTGACAATGTAATGAGCAGACCAACTATTATAATCCCAATGATGGAAATCGTGAAATATGAATTGCTGCGCTCCTCATCAAATCCTGCCTTGGCCATTGTGCACACTACACTTCCACCCAAACCTATCAACCAGTAAACAACATTGATAAAGGCAACAAAAGGCTCGATACTTTGAACAACTGACAAATATACTGAACCCATGAACATGCTGATGAAAAATGCATCAACCAGAACTGCAAAATTGCCTGCAATCGAAATCATCAATGTCGGGAAAAACAGTTCCCGGAACTTGCTGTTCAATAAATTGAAATTACGCTCATATGTCATGATATCCAACTATCTTTTTGATGCAATAACCATTCTGTTCAATTTATGTATCGGCAATTCTATTTTAAAGTCCAATACCTTTAGAAGCGCTTCGGCACCCAATCTTGAATTAGGCATGAAATCATAAGTGGTCTTTGGAATGAAAATCAGCCCGCCAAACTTGACCTTATCAAAAATATCAAGGAAACGTTTGACAATCTCATCAGCATTCATATCCGAAAGGCTCTTATTCAGATTGATGACCACACAGTCAAAAGTTCCCTTGATTTTATCCAAATCATCAATTGAAACTTGGGATACATTCAAATTATCAAAAACACTTTCAGTGACTAAAAGAGAAGTTCCATATGCTTTAATTTCATTCATTAAAGATTCAATTCCTTTAAAAATATCATTATCGTCAATGACCACATCATCACGCAATTCCTCACTGAAAACCAATTGGAAGGCACGTTTTTCAAGATCCCTTATAAAGTTAATGTCTCTTTGAAGTTGATTAGAATCTTCATGAGCCAGATAAACTGTACCTCCAGAAGTCTCCAAATCTTGGGTTTTGGAGAATGTTTTAGGGCTTTCAATTGGGTCGAGGTCTGTTTTAAAGAAGCTTTTCAAGTTAACACCGATTGAATTCATAGGAGATGACTTAGCAATCAAGTCTTTTGGAACAATGAAGCTTTTTACAACCCCTTGTGCAAATAAATGATATCCTTTCATGCGCTCCAAATTGAATTTTTCAGGATTCAAATAGGAATCAAGAGCACTGTCTGTTTCGTGCTGACCTGAAATGAAATCCATGAATTTCCTATCCAAACTGCCTCCATGAGGGCGGCAATTCACTTCAATCAAAACCGGACCGTTTTCATCCACCATATATTCACCATGAACCGGACCGTACTTGACTCCCAATGCATCTGCAACATCATAAGCATATTCGACAAGTTCAGATTCACCTATTCCCAATTCGTTAACGGTTTCATCATAGTCATAAATGTTACCTCCTTCAGCAGTTTCAATCTTGTTGTATTTCCATATCATGGTAACACGGTGAATTCCATTGCAGGAAACTGTGTCTATGACATATTCCTGACCGTTGATGCGTTCCTGAATTACCAGTTCATTCAACTCGTTTCCGTAAACTCCAGTCAGGTTAAACACTTCCTTGACCGCTTCAATCATTTCATGTCTGTTGGAGCATAATCGAACCCCAACTGATGCAGCACTGTATACAGGTTTTACAACAACCCCATCAAGGCCTTCTGCATCATAATACTCTATTGCCTCATCCAAGGACCTGACAACTTTGCCCTTGATTGAGCGAAGACCATTTTCAGCCAATCTGTTCTGCATTTCATCCTTCAGGGTCAATGCATCAATGTTTTCAATAGGATTGCATAAAAGATCCAAATCATTTGCAAGCCTTGTGGCAAGTATCACACCGTCTTCAGTGCCAGGAACGATGATCAATGGATCAAATTCCCTCACCATTTCAAGGGTTTCCTCATAAGTGTCTTTTTCATAAATCAAATCAAAATCATTTTCAATTAATTCATATTCTGCTTTTACTTCTTCCTGATAGGCCAGTGCATCCTCAGAATCCCCAAATGGATTCATTTCCAGAACTACAGGATTGCAATTCCTATCTATTATATCCTGAACATAATTCTTACCAGTTGACATGCATTGGACAATGATAATATTTCTCATAAAAAAACACCTATTAAACAATCATTCATTATTTATTTCTTTCATTAATTATATATAAAAAAGTTATTTAATACCTTATTGCAAAAACATCCTATAATATTCCACGAAATTAAATTTATAAAAAGTAATCATATTAATCTAGTTTGTCTATCAATATTACTTGGCTCAACAATTTCTTTTACAACTTCACCGTTTTTAACATCACTAATTAAAAGTTGTGAATCCGGATTGTGCACCTTTTGATTTTTTTTAACCAGCTTAGTTGAAAAATGAATTTTAAATCAAGATTATTCATAATCTTAATCCGGTCTCTCTTTTTATTCAGCATGCCTTCAGTTTCAGCAGCTGACGAACAGATGGATATTCGGGGATATATTGATTTAAAGCTTGAAAACACTAATGATGTATTATTATCGGACAATCCTCATTCAAGTTAAACGGCAAAACCTACAAAGTCAAAACCAATGAAAAGGGAATTGCACAGAAGACATTGACCAAAAATGTTATTAAAAAGCTCAAGAAAGGCAAAACTTACATTGTGAAGGTGACTTACCTTAAAAATACAATTAAAACTACAGTTAAACTCAATAGATGATTAATCCATCTATTTTTTCTATTTTTTAAATTTACAACATGAAAAATCAATTAGTAACTTTTATTTAATCCGATTTTTAAAATAATATTAGAGGAGTAGTCATGCCATTGTCTATAATGAAAAAAATATGGTCCTATTGCACATACAACAAACCATTTTTCCTGCTAGTTTTCATATTGTTCTTTGTATTGGAATATTTCATGGACACCTATTCTAATTTTAACACCAAAAGAGCATTTTTAATAGTAATGTTAATTAATATTATATTGTGCGGTTATGGGATGACAATTTCTCGTGATAGGATGAATAATGGTATTAGACTACCTAAAATAATGATAAAAGATATTATAGTCCTTGGAATTAAGTCTTACATCGTTTTTACCGTTTATCTATTGGTTCAAGGATATGTTTTAGATTTAATATGTTCGCCCCTGAATTTCCCTGAATTCGATTTGGAAGACATGTTATTGAAACTTCCGGAAACACTCCACACATTATATTCCCATAATCCTGTGGATGCATTAGCTTTCATAATTATTGGAAGCATCCTATTTTACATCACTTCATTTTTCATGGAAATTGCATTGGGAAGACTTGCAGATACCAATAACTTCAAAACAGCATTCAATTTACTTAAGATTAAAAGTGACATTGATTTAATAGGGTGGAGGAGTTATACGAAAGAATTCACTGCCATTGTCGTGGCAATTGTCCTTTTTGGAGCCTTTAAATATATTGTCATTCCTGTTGAAATTTTGAATTATATTTGGAATGTTTTTTTAGATTTATTACTAATCTCCGCCCAATTTTTAGGCATTGGAGCTATTTATAGTCGAATTAAAGAAAAGAAATCGAATTTTGACTTCTCTAAAAGCCAATAAATAAATGAAAAAAGTTATAACAATCTTTGTAGGGTGTCAATGAAACTAGGCTCTGAAATTTCCTTTACAACATCACTATCTTTAACATTACCAATTAAATGAGGTGAATCTGAATCTTGCAACTTCCAATTCCTTTTAACTAGGTGCCGTCGTTAACATTACTATTAATTGAATAACATATTCAATTTTATTCTATTTTTTTCAATTAATTTCAAAAATCCTAAAAGTAATAAAAATATATATACTTCTTAGTTTTATATTATAATTTGAGAGCGAAAAGTAGTAAATATTTTGTATAGTATACGGGCAAAATCCATTGTACATAATTTGAGCCTTATTTAACTTATAAGTCACTAATATTAAGTTTTTTCTTCATTAACTTAATATAACTTATTTTATAATTTTGTTAAGCGTAATATGTTTATATTTTTAAAAAATAAGTCTTTTTTTAAGGAATTAATTTGGCATTTTTTGATGGGTGTTTATATTTTGTATAGTTTTTTCAGTATATTGACTGTATATTTGGTGTATATTCTTTTAAAAATCATTGGGAAATCATCCGTTAAATATTTCAGGTTTCCAATAGATGAGATATTGTAGTATTGTTCTGAATAGTTCACAATTAAATAAGACAAATCATTCAAGTAATTGCTTTTTAAATCCTTTTTTGGTTTTTAAAATTGTTTCTTCACTATAATACTGGGTATTATTTTCCAATGTGAATTCAACCAGGTCATAGATTATTTTATTTAATGATTTTCCTTTTTCAGTTAGGTAATATTCAACTTTTGTTGCATCGTTTTCATCAATTACTCTTTCAATCAGGTTTTCATTTTCCATATATCTCAAACTTCTAGACAACGCTTTATTGGATAAATCTGGTTTTCCCTCTTTAAATTCACTGAATCGGCATTTTCCAAAAAACATGTCACAGATTATTTGCAAAACCCATTTTCGGCCAATAATGTCGAGAGACAATTCTACTGGACAATGTGTAAGTTCAAAATCAAAATATGTCATATGAGTTAATATTGGTTTTTGTTTTATTTAATTATAAAAGTGTCATGGCTGTCACTTTAGTTTTTTATACTCCAACTTAAAGAAATTGTATCATGACTTTAAAAGATAATCTCGCAAAAATTGCCCTTGGTGCTTGGGCATGGGGTAATGACGGAACATTCGGAAATGAACACAAAACTGAAGACTTAAAACCAATATATGATAAAGCAATGGAATTGGGCTTAAATTTATGGGATACTGCTTTTGTATATGGTATGGGAAAATCTGAAGAAGTTTTGGGAGAATTTTTAAGAACTTCAAAACGTGATGATTTTGTCATATCCACCAAATTCACACCGCAGCTTGCTGAAATGTTTGAAGGTAACAGTGTAACCGCAATGTATGAAAACAGTGCCAAAATATTGGGTGTTGATGATATAGACATTTTTTGGATTCACAATCCTGTAGATGCTCCTAATTGGACAAAAAAATTGGTTGAAACAGCAAAAGATCATGATATTGGAATGATAGGTGTTTCAAACCATAACCTTGCTGAAATTAAGGAAGCTAATGAAATTCTAAAAGAAGCCGGATTAAAATTAGGTGCGGTACAAAACCATTATAGTCTACTCAACAGGTCTTCTGAAGATTCCGGAATTCTTGAATACTGCAAAGAAAATGACATCATCTTCTTTTCATATATGGTATTGGAACAGGGAGCATTATCCGGCAAATATGATGCCACACATCCATTCCCTGAAGGCTCCGATAGGGCAAATGCATATGGGGATAGTTTAGCCGAAATTGAGGAGCTAAACAAAGCAATAGCTGAAATTGCAAAAAATCATGATGCAAAAGTTGCTCAGCTTCCAATTGCATGGGCAATTGCTAAAGGAACTCTTCCAATTATAGGCGCAACAAAAGTTCATCATGTGGAAGACGCTGCTGACGCTATAAAAATAGAATTGAGCGAAGATGAAATAAAAACAATGGAAGAATTGGCCGATAAAGCCAACATCAATACAATAAGAATTTGGGAAAAGGAAATGAAATAATTTCCTTTTCAATTTAAATATATTTTTCCTGGAATAACTGGAAGGGATGTTAAAAATGAAAATTATCGTTTTGAAAGGAAGTCCGAATATTAACGGCTCTTCCAATATGCTTGCAGACAACTTTATTATGGGAGCAGAAGAAGCGGGTCATGTTGTTGAAGAAATTGATGCTGCCCATGCAGACATTGAACCATGTACAGGTTGTGTCAGCTGTGGTTATGAAGGACCATGCATACTATGTGATGATATGGATATTTTTAGAGAAAAAATTCTTGAAGCAGATATGCTGGTGTTTGTAACTCCATTATACTATTATGGAATGTCTGCACAGCTCAAAGTTCTAATTGACAGATTCTGTTCAGCAAACAGTTCCATTCAGTCAAGGCATTTCAAATCTGCACTTCTAACTGTTGCCTATAATTCTTCCAATTGGACATTTGATGCACTGGAAGCACATTATGACACTTTGGTCAAATATCTTAATTTGGATGATCAAGGAAGAATTTTGGGTTATGGTTGCGGCACCCCATCAATGACAAAATACTCTGATTATCCTAAAGATGCTTATGAATTTGGAAAAAGCTTATGATTCTGTTTTATATTATGTTGTTTTAGAAAGAGGATATATAATATTTTAATAAAAATATTATTATGGATTATGAAAATATTCTGGACTGCAAAAGCAGAAAAGAGTTTTACGAGTGGTTGAAAGACAATCACGAACGTGAAGAGGAATGTTGGGTTGCCTGTAAAAGAGGAAAAATCCAAGACGATGACATATTTTACTATATCGATGCAGTATATGTCGCCTTATGCTTTGGATGGATTGATTCCATACACAAAAATATCAATGGAAAAAGAATGCAAAAATTCACCCCAAGAAAAAATAACAGTCCATGGGGAGAGCTAAACAAGCAAAGGTGCAGATATCTAATAAACCATGACTTAATGAGCAAAGCGGATGATGTTCTTCCAGATCTTGATGAGGAATTTGACATTAAAGAGGATATCTTAAATAAACTTAAAATCGATGAAGAAATCTGGGAAAACTTCAGCAACTTTCCTGAACCATATCAAAAAATAAGAATAGGGAACATCGAACGTGAGCGAAAGAAAAAGGATGTGTTTGAAAGAATGCTGAATAACTTCATTGAAAAAACTAAAGAAAACAAGATGTACGGCAACTGGGATGATTATGGAAGATTGAATTCTATAAAATAATTGACTTTAAACATATGCTTACTATTATTTCTTTAATTTATTATTAACTATAATATTTTGATATTTTTTAAAAAATGAGTCTTTTTTCAATGAATAAATTTTGTCTTTTTTTTAAAGAGTATTATATTTTATAATACTTTAGTATATTGACTTTACATTCTGAGTAAATTCTTTGAAAAATTATTGAGAAAAATATTCAAAACAAAAAGAGATTTATAAGAAATTGATGTAAAAAATTATTATTAATTATTAGGTTATGGTGTAAAATCATGTCAAGAATAAATATTGGGGCAAAGCCTTATATCATGCCGATGCCGGTGTTAATTGTTTCATCATATGATGACGATGACAATCCTTGCGCAATGTTGGCAGTATGGGGAGGCATAAGCAATCAAAAGGAAATTTCAATTACAATTGCATCACAAAGGCATACCCTAAAGGGAATCCTTGCTAGAAACTCTTTTGTGGTTAGCATGGCAGATGTGGAAAATGAGGTTGCCTGTGATTATCTTGGAATTACTCCTGGAAGCAAAGTCAAAGATAAATTTGAAAAATCAGGTTTTCATACGACAAAATCCAAGTTTGTTGATGCGCCAATCATAGATGAATTGCCGTTTGCAGTTGAATGTAGGGTAAAAAGTTATGATGAAGCAAACTGGAGGCTTGTGGGTGAAATAGTTAATGTAAGTCTTGATGAAAAAATTCTTGATGATGGTAAAGTATCATTTGAAAAGTTCCATCCGATTGCCTTTGACTGGATGAATAAAATCTATTTGTCCATTGGAGATAAAGTCGGTGACGCTTATCGTGATGGCCGTCAATTGAAAAAGTAATTATTGTGAAGAATTAATTTTGGATTTTCGATTTGATTTAATGAGAAGACATTAACATTAACAATAATGTTTTCACAAATCAAATCTCATCAAGCTATAAATTTGGTATCTAGATATTAATTAGAATCAATCCAACCATACAAACAATAATTCCTAAAATTTGATTTATAGAAACATTCTCCTTGTAGAGCAAATAACCAACTCCAATTAAAACACAAGCAAGACCAATGTTTGCAACTACAGTTGCTGTGCTAACTGTCCACCCAGCTCTGTAGACAAAAACATATCCAACTTCAAGACCAACAATTGCTATCGCTAGAATAATTGATGTCCAGTTGATTTTTGATATTTCAAAGACAACATTTGATGGGCCAACCATAAATGCAAAAATAATTGCGGATATTATTGCCGCAACCAGATAAGTAATCATCAACGCTCCAAACGGATTCACATCATTTGGCATTGACTTCATACAAATGTTATAAAAAGTATTTGCAAGAATTACAATTAGAATAGGCCAAACAAATTCCAATTCAAAATTAAACACCGTTATATTATATGATTATAATACTCATTTAAAATATTTGTTATTTACAAGAAAGTAATTAATGTTTCCAATAAGCCAGTTAATTTAAAAATTTCAACATTTGTTGTGATTTGAATTAGTTGCTAAAAACAACATTTAAAAATAATTTAAAACATATACTTTCATTAAATAAGTGATTTTAATGGAAGTCAAAACAAAAGATGTTGAATTAATAGAATTATTTTATGATTTGATTTTTGTATATGCAATATCTAAGTTAACTGCACTGATTTCAGAGCCTATAAATGGAATAATTCCTCCATATAACTTTTTTGCTTATCTGATTACTTCATTTGTAATTCTGCAGGCATGGCTTTACTTTACAAACTATGTGAACAGGTATGGACAGTGGAAATGGTATGATTATGCCCTGGCATGCGTAAACATGATTTCAGTAATTTATATGGCAAATACGATTTCCCATGATTGGGCTACAATGGCATTTCCGTTCGATCTTTCAATGCTGGTATTGTTGTTGACTGTTGTGGCATTGTATGTCATTCAGGCTAGAAAAGAGCATTCAATGGAGGGTGCAGCAGGTAATTCAATAACAATACTGTCAGTGGTTTGCACAATTTATGTAATTGCCATTCTATGCACTCTTTTTAATCTGACAGATTATGTTATCTGGATAAATGTTGTTGCAGTCTTAACTGGTGCATTTTTACCATTCTTTATCAGGGGGAAGTTTGACAAAAGCATTATCAGTTTTCCACATCTGGTTGAGAGATTTGAACTGCTGACAATCATAACTTTCGGCGAGGCAATTGTCGGCCTTACACATTTCTTTGATACAACAAACTTTAATTTCATCCCAATTCTAGTATTCCTTATTATTTTAACAATGTTTGGATCATATGTTATTCAGATTCATCGTTTAATGGAACATCAAAGAGTAGAAAGATCGCTACGATTAATGTTCAGCCACTACTTCATAGTAATCAGCATCAATCTGGTCACAGTGGCTTTGGAGCTCGTACACTCCGGTGAAGCAAACCACTTATTTGCAAGCGGATTGATGATTATATCTCTGGTTGTTTTCTACCTGTCAATAATGGCCAATAAGGAATATTATAAGCAGAATATCAAATTAACAAAAAGAGACGTGTTGTTGATGATGGGAACCACAATTTTAGGAATAGCAGTTATTTTGATATTCATTTCAAATTTATACGCTTTCTTAATTGGAAGCTTAATCATTACATTCGGCAATTTTGAAGTATTGCTTGTGAAGCATAAAATGTTTTTAAGGAATTGAAAACTGTTAATTATATTTAATTACAAATATTGTTTTAAGGTGATAGTTTGAATAAAGATAGGATAATGGCTTTAAGTGACGGCATTGTTGCAATTGCAGCAACAATAATGGTTTTGGAATTGGCGGTTCCTCAAACAATTTCTATTGATTCCCTATTATCTCAAGTACCTATTTTTTACTCATATGTGGTCAGTTTTTCATTAATCTATTTGGCTTGGAGATCACATCACAATGCATTTGAAAAAGCGGATTTAATTGACGGTAAAGTATTTTTGGCTAATGGAATCTGGTTATTTTTCATCACATTGATTCCATTCACAACTGCCCTTGTGGGTAATGGGCCAAGTGAAACACTAGCAGAAGCTATTTATGTTATTTCATTGATTTTATGGACAGCATCATTTCAATTTTTAGATATTGCAATAACAAAAGCAAACCCCCAAGCACCGAAAGATGAAGTACGTGACAATAAACCAAGGTTGCTTCTTTTTGGAGGTTATTTCATAGCTTTAATCGTTGCATTCATCATTCCTGAACTGACTACTATAATTATTGGGGTGGATGTTTTAATAATGGCTGCAAATCTTTTTTTGAATGTAAAAAGCGGTTGAATATGGGGATTTAAATGAAATACATTAAATTAGGAAACTCTGATTTGAAAGTCAGCAGAATATGTATGGGTTGTATGGGTTTTGGAGATCCTGAAAATGGAATGCACACATGGACCTTGCCTGAAACAGAATCAATAGAAATAATTACAAACGGACTCGACAATGGAATTAACTTCTTTGATACTGCTATCGGTTATCAGAATGGAACTTCGGAGCAATATGTTGGAAAAGCAATAAGGGAGAACGCTTCACGTGAGGATATTGTTGTCGCAACAAAGTTTTTGCCACGCTCACAGGAGGATATTGAAAACAATGTATCTGGAAGACTGCATATCCACAATATGGTTGAAAAAAGCCTGTCAAATCTTGGACTGGATTACATTGACCATTATATCTATCACATGTGGGACTACAACACGCCGTTATATGACATTCTTGAAGGCCTAAACGAGGTCATTGAGGAAGGTAAAGTTAAATATATTGGAATATCAAACTGTTTTGCCTGGCAGCTTGCAAAGGCCAATGCACTTGCTGAAGCGGAAGGTTTTGCCAAATTTGTATCAATTCAAGGCCATTACAATTTGATTTTTAGAGAAGAGGAACGTGAAATGATTCCATTATGCCGCACTGACAACATTGCTGTAACACCTTACAGTGCGCTTGCTTCAGGAAGACTGTCCAGATTTCCTGGTGAGGAATCCAAAAGACTGAATGAAGACTTTTATGCAAAATTGAAATATCAAAATTCCGAACAGCAAGATTTGGAGATTATCAAAAGAGTTGATGAAATCGCTCAAAACTATGGTGTGTCAATGACTGAAGTGTCTTTGGCATGGCTGCTTACAAAAGTGACTGCACCGATTGTAGGAGCCACCAAAATGCATCATGTTGAAGGTGCAGTCAATTCCGTTGATTTGACATTAACAGATGATGACATTGGCTATTTGGAGGAACCATATGTGGCTCATGATTTGGTGGGGGTAATGGCAGACAACAAGGTTTCAGCAGGGGATAATGAGAAAGTTTGGATTAAACACACTAAAAATAGGATTTAAATCAAATTATTCTCGCATCTTTTTAATCATTTCTTTTCTGTTTATTCCCATGCCTCCATAAACTTGTGAACTTAATATCATGAAACTTATAATAAACAATATTGTCCCGATTAAATAGTCTATTGGGCTTGCAAGGTTAAATTTGCTTAATTGGATAATTGAGTATATTGCAGCTATTGCTAAAATCCATGCCGTGACAAGACCTGGTGTGTATGGTTTATCTAATTTGTGGATTTTAATTCCAGCTGTGTGTACGAACGCTTCAAAAACGGATAATACGATTGTCATCATGAAGAAAAATACAAAGTTATCAAATATGTATCCCAACCCCAGATAAACTAACCAGAATATAAATACTGCTAAATTGGCTCTTCCCACATCAACATCATTGATATTTATTTCCAGTTTCTTCAACATTAAATCAAAAAAACCGCCCGGCCAATATTTTTCTTCGATTTCATGCAGAATCGCTAATATTGCAAATAGATTTACCAATTTCCTTACAATGGAAATGCCGTCCCAATTCAAAAAGTCATAAACTGTTAAAATAGCAATCAAAACAATGAAAATGTGCAGGTTATATTTTTTGATAAACTCAATCATGAAGAACACCTATCTTAAAAACTTAAATAATTATTTAATCGTCATTCTTTAAATTATTTTTTTTCATTTTTTCGAAAAGTTGTTTAGTAAATAGCATATACTCATGACTTACAGATAGATATTTATGAAAGCAACCGCATTACTTGAAGAAATAAGGGAAAACCTAAAGGATTACCCTATTGAATACCTGAGAAACAAGGTCACAGACGACAGATACAAGGATCCCATAACAAAAAGCCTGGCCAAATACAATTCACAAGCATGGGATGAAATATTTACCCTGAACATTACAGACGACTTTGAAATAGCGGACGGAGTGGTTGAAAACCTCAAAAATGACATTGACTTTTACTTTGACACTTATGCAGGAGGAGATGAGGAGACTAGGGAATTTACAAAATATATTTCACTTTATCTAGCACTCATTGCAAAAAGACCTCTACACCCTGTTGGAGACAATCCGACAAAAGACCAGGTGTTCATGCAAAATGGTGAGTACAAATGCAAATCCCGAATAATGAGTATTAAAGAGGAAAATTCAATGTGCAGATATTGTGTCTGCAAAAACGCAGGTTTAGCTTTCGGATTCTAGGAGAAGCATAATGACAGATGAATACCTTGAAATGTACGCTGAACTTTCAAATCTCATCATAGATGACAATATCCCCACTGGCAGTGATGTTTTGGAAATCCTTAAAAAGTATTCATCAACAATTTCAGTCTTTGACATGATGGATTTCACCTCACATGTAATCGAAGAAAACAAATACGTCCAGGAAAGCTATCGTGAGGATAGCCAAAAATCCTATATCGAATCATTCTTGTTTCGAATAAAAGACATTTTAAACGACAATAACAATTATCCTCAAAACATTGATAGGGAATCATTTGGCGAAGCAGTTGAAGTTTTAAAAACCCATTATGAAACAGGAATACAGGAGACCAAAACCAAAGCCCCATTGATTTTTGAGATAGCTTCAATATATGCAACATTTATTTTACGGGAACCCATACATCCTGTGGGCACGCCGTTTCCGGGATCTTTGAAAGTCAAAAAGGAAAACGGCGAATTCCTATGTCCTGTAAAAGAAGCCAATATAGACACTCCGAATGCAGTATGCAATATCTGTCTTGCTGAACAGTTGGAATTTTAAGGAAATATTTTTTCATCATGACTAACATTAACTATTGCAATTTAAAGCTTTTTTTCCTTGAACTGCAATATATGCTTCGAGAGCAAAAGTACTAAATATTTTGTACATTTATTGGAGAATATTAAAAAATAGAATTTTAAAAATTGAATAAGGACAAATTTGTTAAACAAATTCTAACACATCCTTATTAAAAGAAATTATGGGTGGCATGTAATACATATTGCTGCAAAATATTGGTTTTATATAAATTGTTTTTATTCATGTTTCATTTGATGTAACATAAAATCTGTTACATATTATATGTAACATGAAATTCATTATGTAATATAAAAACTATTATATATTTTGTCTAACATATTTATTATTACATAATTTGAAGTTAATTATATTTTGGTGATATCATGTCTAATCTGCCGTGGGGAACCAGCAAAGTTTTAACCGATGAAGAATTTTTCAACAGAACACAGGAAATAAGCAATCTGACAAATCTTTTAAACTCTACAAGCGAAAACAATGCACCCGATATTTTAGTGACAGGCATTAGAGGAGTGGGAAAAACTGTTCTGTTAAATAAAATCAAAGAGTATATGGATAAAAATTATCTTGTAGTATATATGGATTTTAGTGTTTCTCAAACATATCAGAAGAATAAAATGTCTCTTAAGGGATTGTATGATTTTTTCTATCAAAAAATCATAGAAGAAACACACCTGAAAGGATTAAACACTTTAAAAAATCACATTAATAAATTTTTTAAAACAAATAATTTCAAATTAAAAGAAGTGGTTGTCGCAAGTGCTTTTGACATTTCCATTCCAATCCCGATAATTGGGACTGAAAGGGATTTGGAAAGATACAGGGATTTTGTTTTTAGACTGCCTCAGGAAATATATGACAACAATAAAGATAAAATTGATGGGGTGATAATTATCATTGATGAATTTCAGGTAATTAAAGAATTGAATACTTATTTGGAATCATTTTTATGGAATTTCAGAGGATATGTGACTGAACAGAGAAATGTTGCATATATTTTAAGCGGATCCATGGGATTGCAGGATAATTTAATCTCTGAAATTGCAGGTCAAAACGGTGCATTTGGTGGAAGGATGCTGACAATAAATATCAACCCGTTTTCCAAACAGACTACACAAAATTACCTCACAGAAAGAGCACCTGAGTTAAAGTTCACTCAGGAAGGTTTTGAAAGGTTTTACAAATGCACATCAGGTATTCCATATTACATTAACATTTTTGCACGCCAACTTCCGACCAATCGGGAATTGGATGAAAACAATGTAATCGATGCATTTGACAATAATATATCATTCATTGTCAGCCATCTGATTAACGAATGGAACAGGTTAACCACAAAAGAAAAGGAAATAATAATAGCATTGATTGATTCTCCATTGAAAAGAATTGATTTGGCTCGAAAATTAAATGTAAAATCAGGTTCATTAAGTGATAAACTGAATAAATTGCAGAATTTGGATTTAATTCGCTTTGCAGGCGGTGAATATGAGATTTCTGAAAAGCTGCTTAAAAGATGGCTTGAAATCGAATATTCTCAAAAAGGAATTTATCCTTATAGATTTTAATTTATAGGTTCTAGAATGATACGTTTCTTGTAATATTATATCTCTTTTTGAATGTTTATCCTTTTCATTAAGAGGTTCAATCATTCTATTTAAAAATCGATGTTTCATTACATGTAATATTGGTGTATTTCGATAGGTTTTGCAATGTTTATCACATATTTTAATTAGTACATAGGTTATTTAGTTAAATAATTGGTTTTATGAGTTGTGATTAAAAAACAAGTAATAAAATTTTGGGATTATGGTGTTATATAAATATATTTTTCTTGGTTGTATTATAATTTGGGAGCTAAAAGTAGTAAATATTTTGTATAATCTGCGGGCAATAAAATAAGTAATAAATGTTATAGGAAAAAATAATTCGTAAAACCGGATGGGAATAATTAATCATTTAAAAAAAAAGAAAAGTTAGATTAGAATTTGTTCTAATTTAACTATAATAAATCTATATTTTTCATTTTATCTTCAAGATATTGTGCTTTTTCATCATAGAACCTTTTAATAACAACGGATATGACTATTGTTGCAAATCCGAAACAGACCAAATAGATTAAGGCACCATGATAATTTGGCCAAAATGTTCCCAGCATAGATTCTCGAATCATGGTTATCGCATGAGTCATGGGCATTATGGGATTCAATGCCCTGAAAAATGATTCAGTAAGTTCGGCAGGATAAATTCCTCCAGTGGACGAAATTTGAAGCACAAGAAGTATTATTCCAAAAACCTTACCTACAGTACCGAATGCTGAAACAAAGGAATACATTAAAATCATGAGTATGGCCGCTACGAAAAATGTTGAAAATACAAACAATGCAGGATTGGCAATATTCATGCCCAAGAGAGATATTCCGGTTAAAGTAACAATTGTCTGCAGGATGCTAATCAGAATGAATAGAACTAATCTGGCAAAATATAATTCAATTGGACGGTATTTTGTTCCAGCACTTGTTCCCGGCTTAATCATCACCGAAGTAATTACTCCTCCAATCCACATTGACAAAACAATGTAAAATGGAGCAATCTGACTACCGAAGGTATCCGCAGAATAATAGTCATGCTTTTCAAGTTTTATAGGGGAATAAAAATAATCTCCTAATTTGTCTTCATCAATTCCAGTAATGTCATCCAATGAACCTGCTGCCGCTGAAAGGGAATATGCAGCAGTAAACAACGCACTTGATGCTGAATTTGCAAGCAACTGTGAACCTGCCGCAAGACTTAAAGCACCATTTGCCAAATCACCTGAACCTTCGGCCAAACTGACTGAACCTTTAGCTAAACTTGATGCGCCTTCTGCAACCTGACCTGATGCATTGGCGAGTTTTACTGAGCTTTCAACATAAGGCTTTATAGGATCGGGCAATTGGGAGGATGCCTCTTCGAGTTGTTTTGCAGAGTCTTGAACCTGTGAAGAAGAGGAAGATACCTGGCTTGCACCTGATGACACTTCATTAACGCCGTCATTTATTTTGCTTGCACCTGATGACACTTCACTGGCGCCTGAAGAGACTTGGCTTGCACCTGATGACAATTGAACGGCGCCTGAAGAAAGTTGAATTGAACCTGATGAAAGGCCGTCCTGGAGTTCGCCCAATTTTCCATATGCCGCAACATTAATAAACTCAACAATTTTTGCATTCATTGTTCTGTAGACTTCCTTTGCACCAGAATCGGCCAATCTGCTTCCAATAGGATTGGTTTTGGAATTGGCATAGAATTCCAATTGGGCCTGGTGAGGGTCATCAGTTGTGATGGAAATGATTTGTTCGGAAAAGTTTTTAGGAATGACAATTCCTCCATAGTAAGTTCCATTTTCAACGCCTTTATGCAGATTGTCTTCACTGACAAATGTCCATTTGAAATCAGTGTTGTTTTTCAATTCATCCACTAAACCATTGCCGACATTTATTTTTTCACCATTGTATGAAGACCCGTTGTCCAAATTTGCTATTGCAAAACTTAATTCATCAGTATTTCCATACATGTCCCAGCATGCATCAACATTCAATACTGCATACAGGGACGGTAGAATAATCACTACCAATAGAATCAGCACCACAATAGGATTTTTATAGATTGTTCTAATATCATTTTTAATAATTTCAGTAATATTACCCATATATTTCACCTAAAAATATATATCCTAATAAGATATATAGTATATCATACTATATAACATTTATTAAAATCCAAGTACAAAATTTATACAAGTGAATAAAAATGAATGACCAAAAAGACCAACTGATTTCCACAATACTCAAAGAAAACCAGACCATATTAAAACACTTAAGAATAGGCCTTACAAGAATCATCATACTCTGGAAAATAAACCAAGGTCCAACATACGGTTACGACTTAATGAAAACCATAGATGAATTTTTTAAAGTAGAAATCGAAAAAGGTTTAATCAACAAAGCCAATTCCAGCAAAATTTATCCCATACTAAAAAAATTTGAAGAAAACGGAATCATCACCGGAGAATGGGAAATAAAAAATGAAAAACGCATCAAAGTCTACAACATCACAGAAAAAGGAAAATTAGCCACGGAACTTCTAAAAAATACTGTAAATGACATAACCGATGGTTCCGAATGGGAAAACTTTTTAAAAGACGTGTTTAATGAAAAAATAACACTGCTAAAAAAAGAAGAATGAAAAAACCTATTTTCAACAAAACATTAGCTATATTATCCTATTGATTACAGGCGGAAGTGCATCAACAATATCAATGCCAGTGTTTATTCCACTAGTTTTGGGCTGCCTTTCATCTTCACCCCAATAGCTGCACCTGGTGTTGTACTGCTCCACAAGATTATTCAGTAATCTTGTTTTGATGTAATCAGCAATTCCCATGATAATCCTTTCCAAAAATATTATATTATTTATTATATTTTTCCTATAAAATAAGTAATAAAATTTTTGAGATATGGGCGAATTTAAAAGTAATAAAAATATATACTTCTTAGTTTTATAGTATTAATTGGGAGCAAAAAGTAGTAGACATTTTGCGATGTATACTGGCAATACTATAACATGAATTTATTTTTCAATGAGTAGCCTTCTGGTTCTTTCCTCAAATTTGTTGTAGTCAGATTTATAGTTTTTATCCTGTATTGGTTTGAATTTCTCAAATTCGGTTTTTACAAACTCATCAGCGACTTTTCTTGAAATTCTTCCACGACCTTCCAATATTTGATATTCGTTGAATTCCAGAAACTTATCCAATCTTTCAGCCCAATCCTTCATCGACATGGCTTTATGTCTTGAAGCCTGATTTTCAGCATAATCCAGATACATGTTGACAATGCGGTTCAGTTCGGAAATTTCATCTTCAGACAGATAATTTTTTGCAACCTTTGTATCGCTTAACATGATTTTACCGTCCGGAGCATCCTTCCATGTGGTTAAACCCATATGCTCTTTTTCACTATCCGCACGGAATTTTATGATTTCAGGGGGTGTCAGACCTGAAACCGCATAATGCAATTTTGACTGAACATTTTTAAAAAAGTCGATTGTAACTTTCGCTTTAGGATTATAGTCATAGGATGTTGCAAAAATGTCGGTGACCTTTTCATACACCCTTCTCTCGGAGGATCTGATTTCACGAATCCTTTCTAAAAGTTCGTCAAAGTAATCCTTACCGAATCGGGTGCCATTTTTTAAAAGTTCATCATCTAAAACAAATCCCTTAATCATATATTCCTTTAAAATGCCAGTGGCCCAGATTCTAAAATGTGTTGCGTTTTTGGAGTTGACTCTGTAACCTACAGATATAATTGCATCCAAATTGTAGAATGTTGTTTTTCTTTTTACTTCACGATTGCCCTCTTTTTGAACATGTGCAATTTTTGCACAAGTTGAAATTTTACTCAATTCTCCATCATCATAAATATTTTTCAAATGTTTTGTAATGACAGAGCGGTCCACATTAAACAATTCCGCCATGGTTTTTTGAGTGGCCCACATTGTTTCTTTATCTTTATCAATAACTACCTCAATTGAAACTGCCCCTTCATCACTTTCATACAATAATGTATTGACAATTTGATAAGTTTCATCCATGATATGACCTCCTATTAATTAATCAGAAAAATTATAACTATTATTATATTAAACAGAAAGTTTAATAAATTTTTTGTTTGAAATAAGAGCAATTTAACTAACTGAAACAATATTGCACGATGAAATCAACATTAACGATTGAGATTTTGAAAATTGTTTCCTAGGCAATATTGACTTTACATCAGTGTATCCGAAATTGTACATCTTACCGTAAAATTAAAAAAGTGCCGAAAATTATGCAATAAATAAAAATTAGTATTGGGGAAAATCAATTCATAAAATGTCTTTTATATCAAGTATGGGTGTACCATTTAACATGTCAACTCCGGTAAATTTAATGATATTTCCATTGATTTCCTTTATTTTTATTGTAGAGACTCCGATAGGATTTGGCCTATTTGGAGCATGAGTTGAAAATAAACCTTTTATTGGACCATCTCCTCTAAAAGGAACTCTTTGTTCAAATCCTTTGGATTTATGGAAATAGAATAAAACCATGTATTCCTCACCAACTTCCATGCTGGACATACTTTCCAAGTATTCCTCATTAATCACTATTTCAGCTTCTATATCTCCAGACTCTCTAGTTGATTTTGGCATGTTTTTCACGTCTTCATACGGGGACTTAATGTAGCCAATTGGCTTAAAAATTATTTCTTCAATCATAATTCATTTCTCCATCAAAAATTATAAAATTTGAGATTATCAAATGATTATATAATAGATTTTATTATATATAAAGAAGTATGTCAAAAATATTCGTTTTAATCATTTCTCGCATCTTTTAATAATTTTTACTATTAGAGTAGTATATTTACAAAAAAATTAAATTTTGTTGATTTTTAACTTTTCATTTTAATTTTTGAATTATTATAACTATTTTTGTTTCAATGTTTTCATTGGAAATATTTTTCAATTATTATTCATAAACTGTATAATTTATATATTTTTAAAAGTA
>NZ_JAFSNZ010000049.1 GCF_017447225.1 Methanobrevibacter sp.
ATTTATTTTTTAAAATTTAAGTGGCGAAAAAGTCGTAATTTCCACTATGGGGGCGAGAAATCAAGTAAAATTAGAAAAATAAGAAAATTAATGATTTATGGAGTAATGAGTATTCCTCTAAAAAAAATAATCATATAATGTTTTCATTCGCATATTTTATATATGATGCTTAATATATATGTATTTACTTTAGTGAATATTATGTATTTACTTTAGTGAATATTATGTATTTACTTTAATAAAATTTAGATATTTACTTTAATTTAGGATATGATTGTATGAAAAAGTATTTGGATAGGTATTTGGATGATGAATTGGACGAGTTATTGGAATATATGGGTGCTGTTCTTATTGTCGGACCGAAGTGGTGTGGCAAAACGACCACTGCCGAACAACATGCAAAAAGTGTAATACAATTGCAGGATCCCACTTATTCTAAGAATTATTTAAAGCTAGCTGATGTTGACCCGCTTTCACTACTTGAAGGGAAAAAACCCCGATTAATCGATGAGTGGCAGATGGCTCCTGAGTTATGGGATGCAGTAAGGTATAGTGTAGATGAAAGTGATGATGACGGTTTGTATATTTTAACCGGTTCAACTGTTGTCGATGATACTAAAATTAATCATAGCGGTGCTGGAAGAATTCACAGATTATTGATGAGACCTATGAGTCTATATGAAAGTAATGAATCCAATGGTAAAATTTCTTTAATGGATTTATTTGACAACCCTGATTTAAATATTAATGGCATTACCTCTGATTTGACAGTTCCTGATTTGATTTTTGCAATGTGTAGGGGAGGATGGCCTGAAAGTTTAAACAAAAAAACCCGAAAACAACAGTTAATGATAGCAAGGTCCTATTTGAATATCCTTTGTGAAATTGATACAACAACAATTGATGGCGTTAAAAGAAATCCAGATAAAATCAAATCCCTTTTAAAATCATATTCAAGAAATATTTCTTCATTTACAAAAAATACAATGATTATTGCAGATATACAGGAGCATCATGGATCAATGTCTGAAGCAACATATTATGATTATATCAATGTTTTAAAACAATTGTTTGTCATTGATGAAATTAAGGCATGGGGTCCTAAAATCAGATCTAAAACTGCAATGAGAAATTCTTCTAAAAAAAATTTTATAGATCCCTCCATTGCAGTAGCTGCTCTTGAATTAACGCCCGAACAGTTATTATATGATTTGGATACTGGCGGACATATATTTGAAAGCCTGTGTATTCGCGATATTAATGTATATTCTGCACAAAGGGGAGGGAAAGTATTGCAATACCATGACCAGGATGATTTGGAAGTTGACTGTGTTTTAGTCTTAAGCAATGGAGATTATGCATTAATTGAATTTAAGTTAGGCAGTAGAGAGGAAGAGGATGGGGCTTCAAATTTAGTTAAACTTAAAGATTTGATTATTAAAAGAAAAGAGTCCGGTGACATCAATATTCCAGAACCGAAATTCATGGCAATTGTAAATGGTGGAAAAGTAGCATATACTCGGGAAGATGGTATTAAAGTAATTCCTATAGGTTGTTTGTGTTAATTTTTTTGTCAAATAAAAATAGGTGAGATAATGTACGATGAAGAATTCATCCTAAATGAAGTCAACGCAATCAGACGTGAAATAGGCCATGATGAAGCTGATATCTATATTGAAGAAATCCATTTCAATGAGGATACGAATGAATTATGGATAATAACCGAAGACAGACCTGACAAGTCAGCAATCATAGGAAAAGGAGGTTGGGTTGTCGGAAAGCTTAGAGAAAAGCTTGACCTTGAAAGCATTCACGTTGAAAGCTATGGTGATTTTCTTCAAAAGGAATATAAGTTAAAGCTGTCCAAAAGGACTGTTGAAAATCTTGATTTGGATTTGGTTGGAATTAAAAACCTGTCTAAAATAATAAATGACAAACTTGACAACATCTACAGTTTTAATTTTGAAAATTATTTAAATAACAGTCATTTTGATGAAGCTGGTGAAACCGAAGCGGTCGTTGCACTTTCAGGCGGTGTCGACAGCAGTTTTTCACTGATATTGGCCAAGCATCTGGGCTTCAATCCCCTTGCAATAACCGTTGATCCCGGAACAATAATCTTACCTAACCAGTATAAGCACAATATTAAGATTGTATGTGATAAACTGAATGTAAATCATGAATATCTGAAAGCCGATTACACGGATGTGATTTCAGAATCCTTGAGCGGGAAGCTTCATCCATGCGGAAGATGCTCTAAAAACACCGGCGAGATTGCCAAAAAATATGCAATTGATGAAGAAATTCCAATAATTATCTTTGGTGATATGCTTGCAACAGGTACGCAATGCATAAATAAACAAGACGATTCATTATATCGACTGAACCTTCCGGCAAGTTTATCAACTGCCAAGCAAGAGATAAAATCCTTAATCAGAAACTATGATTTAAAGGAGTTTAAGGGATTCGGATGTCCGCTTCTTTATGAAGTCCACAAAAAATATCCTCACCTGAAGAAATATTCAATCCAAAGGATACTGAGAGAGACCAGATCATCAGCTTTAGAACCCGGTGAAGCACTAGACCTAATATGGAGTTTCTACAGAACCCAATAATCCTTCATTCAAAAATAAAAAATTGCCATCATTACAAATAGTGTCATGAGTTCAAAAAATTACTCCAACTCATAAATATTGTTCTCACCCATAAAAATTGCTATAAGTCGTAAATATTGCTTTGATTCACAACAAAAAGTATATAAAGCTTTAAATCAAACAATATAATAGTTATATGATTATAAACAACTAAACAGAGGTTAAATTATAGATGAAAAATATGCCATCAAATTATTTCAAGACCACAAAATAAGAACCAAATGGGATCCGGAAATAGAAGATTATTACTATTCAATAGTAGATGCCATTGCAGTCTTAACTGAAAGTAAAAATCCTAGAAATTACTGGAAAGTTCTTAAAAAAAGATTAAAAGATGAAGGAAATGAACTGGTTACAAATTGTAACCGTTTGAAAATGCCTGCAAAAGATGGTAAATGCGTGAAACAGATGTTGCAAACACTAAACAATTATTACGTATTGTTCAGTCAGTCCCATCACCAAATGCCGAACCATTCAAACAATGGCTGGCCCAAGTTGGTAAAGAAAGACTTGAAGAAGTAGCAGACCCAGAAATAGCCATAGAAAGAGCAATAAACACTTACCGCAAAAAAAGGATACTCTGAAGAATGGATTACCCAAAGGATAAGAAGTATTGAAACTCGAAAGGAACTTACTGCAGAATGGGACAGGTTTGGTGTGGAACCCGATGTTGAATATGCAATATTGACTGACGATATTTCAAAAACATGGTCAGGAATGTCTACAAAAGAATACAAACAGTACAAAGGCCTCAAAAAGGAAGGTTTAAGGGACAATATGACCAATATTGAATTGATTTTGAATATGTTGGCAGAAGCATCTACAACCGAAATAAGCAAAGCTGAAAATCCTGACGGATTTGAAGAAAGCCGGGACATAGCTAAACTTGGCGGAAACATTGCAGGTAATGCAAGAAAGGAACTTGAAACTGCTACTGGTCAAAAAGTAGTAAGCAAAAAGAATTCTAAAACTCCAGAACTGCTATAGTCTCCCATAATTAATCAAAAAACATACCTACAAAATTACGGTAGGAAATGCCTTAAGCAAGGTTTGAAAAAGAACCACAATCTGCGGTTGAATATTCAACCGCCATTTTTTATTTATGCATTAGACTTAATACATAGTTTTTACAGAACAAGATAACATGCTACATAAAATGTGTCCGAGATGCGGATCTAAAAAAGTAAAATGGATTATTCCACAGAACTGGTCAATGTGGCAATGCTTCGACTGCGACTATACAGGCCCAATCATTGAAGGAAATGACGAGCTTGCAGAGGAAATCCATGAATCATATATGGAATCACAAAAAAATGATTAGATAGAAATATTCGGCCATAAACAGAAGCTGAGCCTACATAAATTCTATGTATTCCATTAATAACCAAATATTTTCCAAATAACCATGTTATAATTACTTATAACAATATTATTTCTGTAAAAAGAAGTATATAAAATTTAGGTAAACCTAAAAAATAAGTTAAAGGAATTTAAATTCCTTTTTTCTCAAATTCTTCATTTAAAAATGCTTTAATGTTATCACGAGCGAGTTCGACCATTTCAGGAGCTGGTCCACCTAAAACTCGTCTTATTTTAACATTTTCGGCAGGATTTAAAGCGTCCTGAATTAACTCATCAGCCAATTCCAGCTTGTCAAAGCCCAAATCAACCGCAATTTCATCAATAAAACCGGAAATGATATCCTCTTCAGCCATATTATTGGCAGTAGCTTCATTTACAATACGGCCAACGATTTTGTGAGCTGTTCTGAAAGGAATCTGCTTTTCACGAACCATAATATCCGCCAAATCTGTTGCAGTTGCAAAGTTACGCCCTGCAAGCTCGGCACATCTTTCGGTGTTGAATTCAACTGACAGCAACATGCGTGTAACAATTGATAATGTATCTTCAGTCACTTTCAATGCATTCCATAAATGTGGAGTGATTTCCTGCAAATCACGATTGTATGTGTATGGAATAGCTTTAAGAATAGTCAGGATAGTTACAAGCTCACCGTTGACAATTGTTGATTTTCCACGTGCCAGCTCAGCAACATCCGGATTTTTCTTTTGAGGCATGATAGAAGATGTGGATGAGTATTCATCAGCCATTTCTATAACGCCGAACTCATATGTACTCCATAAAATCAGCTCTTCGCAGATTTTGGATAATGTAGTACATAAAGCTGTCAGGTCAAATACAGTCTCTGCAATGAAATCCCTTGCAGAAACCCCATCCATTGAGTTTTCAAGAAAAGCATCAAAGCCCAATAATTTAGTTGTTAATTCACGATTGATTGGAAAACTTGTAGTTGCCATTGCAGCTGAACCTAAAGGATTTAAGTTAACACGTTTATAAGTATCCTCTAAACGTTCGTAATCCCTTTTTAAAGCCTGTACATGAGCCATCAGATGATGTGCAATTGTAATAGGCTGTGCATGCTGGAGGTGAGTGAATCCTATGAACACGTCTTCAAGGTGTTCGCCTGCCATTTCAACAATACCTTCCATGAACTCCAAAATTCCAATCTGAATTCCGATAATTCTTTCTCTTAAAACTAACCTGATATCAGTTGCAACCTGGTCATTACGTGATTTAGCAGTGTGCATGTAGCCTGCCTGAGGTCCGATTTTTGATGTCACATAGTTTTCAATAGCCATATGAACATCCTCAACTGACGGGTCAAATACCAATGCACCATATCCTTCCTCTTTAAGCTCATCAAGAGCACCTAAAATGTTATCAGCAATTTCAGCATCAATGATTCCTTCATGCTTTAGCATGGAAGTGTGTGCAAAATTAGTTTTGATGTCTGCTTCAAAAATTATTTTATCGGCATCCAAAGAAGAAGTATATTCAGCCGCTTCATCAGTCATTCCTGTTTTAAATCTACCGTTTCTTATATTATCCACAAGAATCACAACTTAAAAAAAAATTAAAAAAAGAAAAAGATTTACTTAAAAATCTTATTTTTTCATTTCAGTGTATCCGCATTTACCACAAGCTACTCTGTCACCATGGTCTGCCATGAATACACCTTCACCGCAACGAGGACAAATTTGGTTTTTTCTTTCGATTTTGTCTCCATCCACTTTGTAAAGATCTGATTTTCTTACCATTAAAATCACCTATTCTTCTTCATCTTCAGCTGGTTCAGCAGCTTCAGTGTTTTTAGCAATTACATGTTTAGTTTCAATGTATTCTAAGTCTTCTACGGTATCGTAAACTTTAGCATAACCTGCTGCTTTTGGTTCACCGTAGTGTGGCTGTACATTGTCTACAACAATTAAATCTTTTTTAGTATTTAATAAAGCTACTAATTTGGATTTAATGTCTAATACTTTAGGAGTAGCTTCTCCATCATAATCAACATAGAATTTGATTTCTTTTCTATTAAACACTTTATTTTCTTTTTCTTCAAAAATATCAATTTCCATAATTAAGCCTCACTTAATTTTATTCTTCAATAAATGCATCAATCAACGTTTGAGCTTTATCTTTTGTATCAGAAACTTTTAAAATAACTAAACCTTCGTTAGGTTGACCATATAGTATGGTTGTATCCTCACTGGCCATTAAGATACAAGGAAGAACTGCAAGATCTTCTTCCCCCGCTACATCAATTACGTAACATTCGCCATTGTCACATAAGCGAAGAGCTTTGCCTATGGTTTCCCATAGATCATCAGTAATGCATCCGGCAGGATTGTTAGCCTTTAAAATATTTTCCGTATGTATAACATCATGATTGTGATTTTGTCTCTGAATCAAATTATCAATTATAGCAAGATTAGGATAAATCTCATGTTCAAGCAAGTTAGAGAAAGTTGCATCGCCTACAGATATTAAAAACTTGGAAGATTTAATCTCATCAATTGCATCTTCAAAGTCAGGATATAATTTGCCCAACGGCTTTTTAAGTTCAATTATTATATCTTTGTTTAATTCTGCATCTAAACGTAACACTCAATCACTACCTAACTCTCAAACAGTATTCACCTGGAATTTTAATATTTAATTCACGAGCCAATTCAGATTCTTCAGGATCAGTGATAATTAAAAGACCACTCCAGTTATCGGAAGTGGGATTACCACATGACGGACAACGATCTTTTGCTGATAACATCTTACAAACAGTACACGCTTTCATTTTTAAGCCTTCTTACTTTTTTGTTTAGCTTCTTCAATCCATTCAAATCTACCTAAATTATTTTGTCTCATAGTAAGACCAATTTTAGTATCTTTAACAGAATTGTCTTTAAGACTGATAGCTACAGTTCTTGTCCTAACCAAATCTCCTTCATCTAAGGATTTATTGGATTCTCTTGCAAGCAATGCTCCTCTTTTGGCATCATAAGTAATATAATCATCAGTTACTTGTGATACGTGGACTAAACCATCCATAGGACCGATTCTTACAAAAGCACCGAATTCAGCTATTTCAATAACTTCACCATCAATAATTTCTTGTTGTTCAGGTTTAAAGAATATTGAGTTGAAAACAACATTATGATATGAAGCACCGTCACCCATAATGAGTTTACCTTCACCAAGTTCTTCAATTTCATTGACACAGATAAATAAACCTAAATTCTTATCCAAACGACCGTTATAAGTCTCATTTAAAGTCTCGATTGCGACTTTTTCACGGTCCTCATCAAATCTTCTAGGAGGTATTCTTACTGTGTCTTCAATTTTGACCTTGTAGTACAAAATAATCCCTCATTTTTATTTTTTTATAATTATTTTTGATTAATCTAATAAGTTTAATATATTTTATATCTTACCGTCAACAGTTATATAATTTTTTTGCCTTAAATAGACAATAGTAATTCCCTTTGCCTTTGCACGTTTTTTCAATTCTATATCATTTGTAGCTAAAACTTCTGAAACTCTCAGTAATGCATCATCCACAGTTTCGTTTTCAAGCAATGAAATATCCTTTATTTCAACTTTTGAAGAATTAGCTAACTTCAAGGCTAAATTAGCATTTAAACGTATTTTACCTTTGTTATTTCTTTTCAAACCCTTCAATTCATTGATAACAAAGCTTGGAGTAGTTAATTTGTAAGAAGGTAATACTTTTTCAAGTTCAGTGATGATATCAACATTGAACTGAAAAGGGACCATAAAAAAATTGGTATCAATTACAACTTCTTTTATGCTCATTATTGCCCTCAAACACTATTTAATAATACCGTAACCAATTAATCTCCAACGTGCACCAACACGACGGGATAATGCTACCCTGTCACCTGGACTAGCGCACACAGGCAATTTAAGAGTAACATCAACAACATCCTTTTTGGTTGATGTGACAACACCTATTGTGGTTGTAGTACCACAATTAATCATTAAAGGCTCTTTGAGTTTAATTGGAGCAACGTCACGTTCTTCTTTGGTACCTACTACTCTGTCAAGCAAATGAGATTCCATAGTAAATGAATCAAGTACATCAGGTAAAGTTCCAACTTCACCAGCTACAGAACCGGATAGGGAATCTGATTTGGTTAAAGACGGATCCAATTTGGTTGCAATACCGACAAGTCCTCCAGGACCAATTTCCTCAACCTGCTTACCGTTAGCTTCAAGACCAATAATCTCTGAAGTCAAGTATATTCTTTGATTATTGTTGTTAATTCCAGGCCTGATTTCAATGTCATCACCAAGCCTTAACTTACCCTGAACTAAGGTACCTCCGATAACTCCTCCTTTGATTTTATCAGCGCCTGAACCAGGCTTGTTGATATCAAAGGATCTTGCAACATGCATTAAAGCGCTGCCATCCAACTTCCTTTCAGGAGGTTCGATATTTTCAAGCATTGCTTCAATTAATATATCCATGTTAGCTCCTTGTTGAGCAGAAACAGGTATTATTAAAGCGTCTTCAGCACAAGTACCTTTAACAAACTCCTTAATTTCATTGTAACTTTCAATAGCTCTTTCTTTTGAAACAATATCAATTTTATTTTGAACTACAATAACATCCTTAACACCGATAACGTCAAGTGCCATAAGATGCTCTTTAGTTTGTGGTTGTGGACAATGTTCGTTTGCAGCAATCACTAAAACTGCTCCATCCATTATAGCAGCACCGGATAACATAGTTGCCATTAAGGTTTCGTGACCTGGAGCATCTACAAAAGAAACCTTTCTGATGAGTTCAGTTTCACTGCCACAGATTTCACAGACGTCAGAAGTGGTATAACATTCAGGTTCACCGCATTTAGGACATTTCTTAAATTCAATGTCTGCATAACCTAAACGGATTGAAATACCCCTTTTGGTTTCTTCACTGTGAGTATCTGTCCATACCCCTGATAATGCTTTGGTAAGAGTAGTCTTACCATGGTCTACGTGACCAACTAAACCTATGTTAACATCTGACTGTACATTCACAGATAACCACCTTTTTTAATAATTTTATTCAACATAAAAGTAAAATAAAGAAAAATAGTAGAACTATTCTTCCTCTTCTTCTTCACCAGCACCAAGAATTTCAGCTATTGGTTTTGATCCTTCATTAACAACAACACTGTTAATTTGTACTATATCATCAGCAATGGTGTTACCTCTTACGGTTTTTCTCCTTTTTACACCATCAGCTTTAGGGTGATAACCAATACCACCAGTTAATAAACTTTTGATTCTTCTAGTACCAGGAACATCTTTTTTCATGGTAAAACCATTTTTATCACTACCGCCAGTGATTTTTAAGGTATAACCATCTAAACCAACGATTCCACCGTCAAATTCATCACCGATAACTAAACCGTTTAAAGCTTTAGTGTCATCGACTTCCATTTGATAAGTATCTGCTTTATTAGAAACAACTACTTTGAATGCCATGGTATTCCTCCTTATTTTTTATTTATCATCATAATAATTATTCAAAAAGACCGAATTTTCCCCAATCAGGATCCTGTTTACGCTTGATTTCCACGAATTCATATAGGGTTTCGAATTCATCTTCAGTTAACTTGTCCTTGAATTCCCTTTCTATGAATTTGTAATGCTTTTCAGGAATGTCAATGTATAATTCATCCCCTTCATCGAAATCCTTACCGACTATTGCATTTTCAATAGCCATAGCAACCCTTTGACCTCTGGAAATGTCAGGCAATGTTTCGCCCTTATCTTCCATACTAGCAATTATTCCAACACTTTCACCATTTTTATTAATTAGTTTTTGACCTTGTCTTACGGTTCCGCTTAAAGCTTCAACACCAATAATGGCAGGTTTGCTCTGACGGAAAACCAATTTAGGAAGTGACATGAATTTTGCAGGTTTGATGATTGCATTGTAGAATGCTTTCTTACGAGCTTCCTCTTTCTGTTTAATCCATTCTTCGTAATCTTCAATAATCTGATAAATGACATCTCCCTTGAAGAGTTTGATGCCTGAATTATTCAAGTCCTCTTCTGAATTCGGAAGGACATCAACATTGAATGCTATAATAGCACCATGTGCCTCATTTTCATTTAATGCAATTGAAGAATTGATAATGTCTCTGCGGTTTACGTCTCCGATATCCGCTTCACGAATAGGAATATCCAATTCCTTCAACAACTGAACAATAGCTTCAAGAGAACCAAGAGTATCAGCCTTTACCAGAATACCTTCATCATCAGTATTTATGGTAATGTCTTCGATTTCTTTTAAAAGCTCCTCTTCAACATCCTCCTCATCATTTAAAACTCTTAAAGGAGAACCTGAAATTACATCATCCAAATTAGGGGCAGCTATCTTAATACCTGCAGCCGCAACAACTTCATCGAATTTCTGGAATTTCTTTTTGGAATCTCTCATTTCCTCCAATGGAAGAGGCCTTAAAATAGATCTGATCTTAGTTGTAAGGACATCATTGTTTGATGTCATCAAAGCTATTTCGTCATTGGTTCTTAAAACACCATCGTAAATGATGCTGTCAACTGTAAGTCCAAGTCCTGTTTCTTCCTTGATTTCCAAAACAGTACCTTTAGCCGGAGCATCTTCATTAATTTCAAGCTGCTCAGTAAGATATTCCTGAGCAAGACCTAAAAGCATAGCTAAAACTTCAATGATTCCTTCACCGGACCTTGCACTTATCGGAATAATGGTAATCTGTGAAGCGAAATCACTGACTCTGTCAAATCTTTCGGATTGGAAGCCTTCCTTGTGAAGTGTACCTACAATCTCATAGACCTTAGTGTCCAAAGCCTGTTTTACGCTTTGAGCCTGGTCGTTGAAAGATTCCTTAAAGGAAGCTCCTTCATGAGTTTCCCAACCGAAAATCATGTCAATTTTGTTAGCTACGACAATGAATGGAGTCTTATACATTTTAAGAATGTTTAAAGCTTCGTAAGTTTGTGGTTTGAATCCATCATTAATATCAACAATTAAAACAGCTAAATCAGCTAGTGCCCCACCACGTTTTCTTAAACTGGTAAAAGCGGCGTGTCCCGGAGTGTCAATGAAAAACAAACCAGGAATCAAATCCTTAATAGTTAATGCTGAAATGAAATTCCCACAGATTTCATCTATAGTATCGTTCGGAATTTCAGTAGCTCCAATATGTTGAGTAATACCGCCTGCTTCCTTGTCAGCAATAGTACTTCCTCTTATATAATCTAACAATGTAGTCTTTCCATGGTCTACATGTCCTAAAACTGATACAATAGGGGATCTAATTTTCATAATATCTTTTTAAATAATATTTTCAAATCTATTCATAAATTAAATTGTTATCAACAATTTGATAATCACAAATTTCATCTTCATTAAAGAAAAGACCAATTTCTCTTTCTGCAGAAGCCGGAGAGTCTGATGCATGAATAATGTTTCTTCCAGTATCCATTGCGAAATCTCCTCTGATTGTTCCAAGATCTGCTTCTAAAGGATTAGTTGCACCAACTAATTTTCTGATGGTGGTAATTGCTTCTTCTCCTTCAATAACCATTGCAAGAGATGGTGAAGAAGTAATATATTCAACTAAGCTTGGGAAAAATGGTTTATCAGCATGTTCTCCATAATGAGTTTTTGCTAATTCTTCATCAATTTGCATTAATTTTACAGCTACAATTTGAAGACCTTTTTCTTCAAAACGAGACAATATTTTACCCATAAGACGTCTTTGAACAGCGTCCGGTTTCATCATAACAAAACTTTTTTGAATCATTCTTTAACCCATTTAACTTTTCTTGGAACTCTTCCGAGTTTAATCATATTCTTTTCACATTTGCTGCTACAAAAGAAATAAATTGAACCGTCTCTTTTGACGTACATCTTTCCAGTACCTTCTTCTATTTCTTTATGACAGAATGAACAAGTTCTCATGTTCTTACACCTTCTTAAGGAGTCTTAATTTCCTTAGCTTCTCTAATTGTATCAAGTAACATTAAAATGTCGCCTTCTCTTACAGGACCCATAATGTTTCTTGTTAAAATTCTTCCTTTATCTCTACCATCGAGGATTCTGCATTTAATTTGCATTACCTCACCAGTCATACCAGTTCTTTTTAAAACTTCAATGACTTCAGCAGGAGTTCCTTCTTCCATGTAAATCACCGTATGATCGATTAAAAGAATTTACCTATTCTTTTAATTCAGCAACTTTTTCTACAATTTCAGCAACAGCAGCTTCAGCATCACCAGCGTCTACAATACAAGCGGATGCGGTACCGACAGTTAAACCTGCAGCTCCACCGACTTGTTCTTTGGTAGGTAAGTAGACGTATGGGATTTCTTTTTCATCTGCTAATACAGGAATGTGAGCAACGATTTCAGCAGGATCTACATCTTCTGCGATAACGACTAATGCTGCGTCTCCTCTTTCGATGAATTTGGTTACTTCGTTAGTTCCTTTTGCTACTTTACCACTTTCTTGTGCGGTTTGTAATGCTTCTTCAGCTTGGTTAGCTAATTCTTCAGGTGTATCAAATTTTACATAAATTGCTTTTGCCATAAATAAACCTCCTTTTTCATCTGGCTATGCCATCCATCGGCTTATTATAATTCCTTGAATTATAATAATTGTAATTACATATAGTTATATTATTTTTTTAACTATAGAAATTACTTAAATTATTCAAATAAAGAATAATCTAATATAGTTTTTAATAATACTAATTCTTGAATAATTCATATATCACTAAATATAACTCCATTAGAAAAAAATAAGAGGAGTTAGACTTTCAATACAAATACTTCTGAATTTCATATAATTTTTAGCAAAACTAAAAATAAAAATTTAGTAATTAATGAAATAATTCTAGAGAACTAGACATTTATTATATTATGTTCTCATTACATATAAATGTTATCAAAAAAAGGACAAATCAATACAAAAAAAGTTTCATGAAAAAAAATAGTTTTTAAAGAAAAAAGATAGTAATTAAAAAATTACTATCCACTCTTACTACAGAATACATCTATTTAATTGCTAATTTGATATCTTCTGCTTTTACAGTTTTTCTGCCAGCGTGGCGTGCGAATCCAACAGCTTTTGCTGCGATTTCGTTACCGTAATCTTCGATTGCTTCTGCTAATGCTTCTTTAGCGTCGTCGGATACTCTAGCTGCACCAGCATTTTTTAAGATTCTGCCAACAGGAGCAATTGGTAATTCCATATTTTCACCTCATTTTTTTATACTAATACTTTAAACTTTCCCATATATAAATCTATTGGTAAAAAATGGGTAAATTTCGATAATTTCCAACTATCAAACTACACTTTTCAAACATTCATAAAGCAATAATTGAAACATAATATATTATTGTATGAGTAGGTTATATTAAAAATTAGAAAAAAAATTTAAAAAAAT
>NZ_JAFSNZ010000050.1 GCF_017447225.1 Methanobrevibacter sp.
CTCTATTCACTAATGGATATGTAAATCTAAAAACACCTCAGGATTTTGAATACATTCCAAACAAAGGGGATTTTGTTGAATTGTCATTGGTCAATCCCACCATACCAATGACCATTAAATTCTCAATTGCTCCTACAATGGCAGGCCTTCCAGACATCAAAAATGAAATGGAAAAGCAGCTGGAAGCAAATCCCAATATTGATGTTGAAACCGCTGATTTTATAGCAATAAATGAGGATATCTATTATATGATAATATCCTCCATCAAAACAGATGAAAGCGAAATCCGCAGAAACGAATTCATGTTCGTTAAGGATGATAATCTCTACTCTTTTGAATTCGTATATCCTTATGCTGATGCGGAACTGGATGATTTTTATTTGAATATAATAAGATCACTTGAAATAAAAAAAGCTAAATATGTTTTGTGTGACGGCGGTTATAAATTAAATGAAAATTAAAAAAAGAAGATATATATTATTAATATATCTTTTTGATATCACCAGGTTTGATGGTGATATCCTGTCTTCTGTATTTTACCTTAATATCATCACCGTTAATGGAGTATACTTTACTTGAATAGGTTTCTCCTTCATGGTTATAGATGATTTCATCACCTTTGCGAAGAACTTCTTCATTATTGTTAATAACGACTTTAAGACTGGATTTTTCAGGTTTCGCTTTAGGTGTAGGAATCAATTCTTCAGCTGAACTGATTGGTTGTGCTGCATTGTTTTTAGCAGTTTCAAATACTTTGCGTGTATTTTCCTGTCTTAACTGTTCTTCAGGGGTTGGTTCAACATAATCCACGTGAGTTTCATTAATAATTGGTGCCCAATCATCATAGTCATCGTATGTTTCATATGCATCTTCAGTGTATGAACCGACATTTCTTATGAAATCCTCATTTAATTCAGTATCGTCCTCTTCCTGTTCAGGGGCTAACCTTTCACGGAGGTCTTTAACGATTCCGGAGTTTTTAATGCTGTTTGTAAATCTGGCCAAATCCTTTCTGTAATCTAGATCGCTTAATTCACCGTTTTCATCTTCAAAGAGGTTGGATGAATCGATTGAAGCGCCGAATTCATAATCCTCATCAGCACCGGATAATATGCTGATGCTGTCTTCTTCAACTTTGGTTGGTGACTTTAAACTTGGAGATTTGATTCCTTCTTCAGCTGAAATTGCTTCACGGATATTTTCAACTTTTTCTTCAGGAACAGTTTCTTCAGCTTCTTCAGCAGTTTTTTCTTCAGTTTCTTCAGGAACAGTTTCTTCAACTTTTTCTTCCTCAATATCCAATGTTTCCTGAATTGTTGTTTCCTCTTTGGCTTCAGGTTCTTTTTTGATTACTGCATCTGTAATTGATTTGCTTTCTGAAATTTCAGGAACCTCTTCTTCACTTTCATTTGTTGCTGAGTCTATTGCTTCTGCAATATCCTTTTGTGAAGCAACAGATTGTGGGGGCATGTCTTCGCTTTTATTGGCTTTGATGGCTTCTGCAATTTCATGCATTTTTTCAATGCTTGATTTAATGTCAGTAATATCAGTTTCACTATCTTGTAATTCTTTATTCTTTTTGATGCTTTCTTTAATGTCTGAATTATCTTCACTTTCTTTTGCTATTGTTTTAGACTCTTTTTCTCTTTCGTCATCTTTTCTTTTTGATTCTTTAATCAATTCATCAATTGTAAATAAATCTTTTAATTCATGTTTGCTTTCACTTGATTTAACTTCAGGGTTTTGATCATTTTTATTTTGGCTCATAATATCTCTCTGGGTTTCGGTTATTGGTTCTTGGAACTTTTGAACAGTATCATCATAATTGACAAGAACTTGATTTTGGGATGAATAAGTAATATTTCTATTAATATTATTTTCTGGAACGATATATGGATTAAATTCTTTATCTGCTTTAGTACCTTCCTTTCTAAGGGAAATTTCCGGTTCGTCTTTTGAAAAATAGTTTGAAATTGGATTAGTGCGTTCAGAATTGTTATTCTTAGTCTCTTTTTCCTTTTCTGAAACCATCTCTTGCAATGGGTTTCTGGTTGTTATGTCTGAGAAATCTGTTTCCTCTTCGTCTTTATCATTATAGTACAATTTAACAATTATAATAGCTATTATTCCAATTATTGCAATACATGCCCACACTAATATCAATGTTTCGTCCATTTAATCCACTTCTTATTTTTCGTTTTTAAAATGTAATAGTATAATATATTTATCTAAATTCTTTATTATAAAGTTTTATATTTTTTTTAAAAAAAGGATATTATTACTTAATATTTGAAAACAATTCTTAAATTAACTGTATTTTTCAAATTAATGTTTTTAAAAGAGAATTTTTAATTTTCAATTATTTTAAGAAAATATTTTTTTTAAGTATTTTTTCGCCAAAATTGTAATTAGATATGGTTCATTTTTTTAAAAAAATTAAATTTCACTTGTTTTTTTACTAAATCGTAATAATTTAATCATTTTGCATTCATTTTATATATTTTAAAAATGAAAGTATTATTATAATAAATTATATTATATTAGAGGTTTAATTATGGTTGTTAAAATTAATGAAAACTATCTCAAGTTAAAAAGTAGTTATCTTTTTGTTGAAGTAGCAAGAAGAGAAGCAGAGTTTGTTAAAGCAAATCCTGATGCAAATGTTATTAAAATGGGTATTGGGGATGTAACAAAGCCTTTAGTTCCTGCTGTAGTTGACGCATTCAAAAATGCTGTTGATGAGATGGCCAATGCGGACACATTCATGGGATACGGTCCGGAACAGGGTTATGACTTTTTAGCTGAAGCAATTATTGAAAATGATTTTAAACCTTATGGAATTGACTTGGATGTAAGCGAAGTGTTCATCAGTGACGGTGCTAAATGTGATACAGGTAACATTCAGGAAATCTTCGGTCTGGACAATAAAATTGCAGTAACCGATCCTGTTTATACAGTTTACGTTGATACCAATGTAATGGCCGGCAGAACCGGAGAAATGGGTGACGATGGAATGTATGAAGGATTAGTGTATCTTAAATGTAATTCCGAAAACAATTTTGTTCCAGAATTGCCGTCAGAACCTGTTGACATTATTTATTTATGTTATCCGAATAACCCAACAGGTACCACATTGACTAAAGACCAGTTAAAAGTATTTGTTGATTATGCAAAAGAAAACAAAGCTATCATATTATTTGATGCAGCTTACGAAGCATTTATCCATGAAGATGATGTTCCTCATTCAATCTATGAAATTGATGGAGCTCGCGAAGTAGCTATTGAATTCAGAAGCTATTCAAAAACCGCAGGATTTACAGGAACCCGTTGTGCATATACTGTAGTTCCTAAAGAATTGATGGCATATGACAGTGAAGATAATGCCGTTGAAGTAAAACCGTTATGGAACAGAAGGCAAACAACCAAATTCAATGGTGTGTCATATCCTGTTCAGAAAGCTGCAGAAGCAACTTATTCCGAAGAAGGAAAAGCTCAAATTAAAGAGATTCTTGATTATTACATGGAAAATGCAAAAGTTATTAGAGAAAGCCTGACCGATATCGGTCTTGAAGTTTATGGAGGAATCAGCTCACCATATATCTGGGTAAAAACTCCAAATGATATGGATTCATGGAAATTCTTTGATATTTTATTAAATGAAGCAAATGTTGTAGGTACTCCAGGTTCAGGATTCGGACCAAGTGGTGAAGGTTACTTAAGGCTTACTGCATTTAATACTCTAGAAAATACTAAAGAAGCTATGGACAGAATTTCAAAATTAGAATTTTAGGTGTTTACTTTGAAAACTATTGAAGAACCAGTTGTTATCCGTGTAGGAGACTCATTTAAAACAGTATTATCTAAATATGGTGCTCTCGCTTTAGACAAACAGGAAAATTTATCTGAATTCATTGGTGATGCTGAAGGAGATTTGGACTTCGACAAAGGAATTGTAAGTTTTGGTGATGTTGAATTGCCTATTCAGGTTTTAGGATTTTATAATGATGATTTAAATCAATGGTCATGGGCATGGGACAATGAAAACATTTTTGGAGCTGAATTAATAACTGCTGCTACAGAAATGAAACAGGCAGGTATTGATGCAGGCATTCCCGAGTTTTCAAGCCCAATTATTCAGGCAGATTTCAATGCATGTCACACATTAGCTATGACTACTGTGGCTATCCTTGACTTTGGAGCTTATTATGCAGCCAATGAGGATGGTTTGGATATATTTGTAGCCATTGATTCAGATGAAATTCCTGAAAAGAATGGTGCTGTAAAATTCAAGGACACATATTACACTTTCCAGAAAAATTTTGGAGTATATCCAAGAGTTGCTTTGGATGCTTATGCAAAACTCAAAGGATATAAAATCAAGCATCATGATGATTTTGATGTGGTATATCTCGGAGAAAGCCGTTTCATTGTTGGATTTACAGAAAGAGGCAATTTAAAAACAATCCAGTTATTGCTTGAAGAAGAGTGATTACTATGAACCAGGATTTAGTTGATGAAATAGAATATCTCATAGATTTGTTGACTAAATCAGGATTTTTCTCAAAAGAAGAGATACTTGAAATCCTTGAAGACCAGTTCATTGAATATGACTTGGATTTTTCCGGATTCGATATTTCTTCAAATAATTTTAACAACAAAAATTTCTCTAATTTGGAAAAAACATTTAATTTGCTTGGCGAAAAATCCATTATTGGTGTTCATAATTGCGGATATGATTTTGAGGAGGGTGTTGATGACGTATATGAACTGTATGTTCATCTGATTAACAATAAATACTCTGCTCAGGGTTTCTGTTTCTACACTTTTGAAGATGTGGAAAATGCCATTGAAAACAATGTTTTAAATATCACTTTTGGTGATTTTCAAAGGAATGAAAATGACTCTCTGGAAATCGGCAGGACAGTTTATCAGTGTTTACTGGATGCTGGCTTTGATTTGATGTGGAATGAATCTGTCAATTCTCCTATTGAAATCATAAATTTTGATTGGGATAAAAAATTTGATGAAACTAAAGAATATGAAATTGAAGGAGCTTATAATTTATTTGTGGGTGTTTTAGATGAAAAGTGAATCTTTAAAATTGATTGAGGATGTTATAGGTAATTTTGCAAAATTGGCTTCTGTTGATATTTCCGAAGATTCCATTTATTTGGAATTCATTGATGTGGAGCTTGGATCTCCAAAGGACAATGAAGATTTTTCATTATCCATGAGATTTGCCAACAATTCTTTCATCACATTTTTTTATGATAACATATGGGATATAGAATTCCTTTCCAATTTTAATTATAAAATGCATTTTCTCCAGGAAGATCTTATTATGGATGTTCGAAAAATCAGATTTTTGGATTTCGAATATCTGAATACCTTTTTTTACAACTATTCAAAAAGTAAAAATTTCTCACTTGATAAGGATTTTGATGTTCACAACATCAGATGTGATTTCTTTTGCTTAATCGAGTTAAATAATATCGCTATTGTTGTCGGTGGAAATGAAATGAATTTCTTCACGCCTTCAGAAAGAATTGATGAGGATATTCTAAAGGAATTATCCAATCAGTGGATGATGTATTATCTGACTTATCATCAAAAAAGAAATATCATAAAAGACCCTATGTGTGAAAACCATCCTTTCAACAGATAGATGTCTTTTCTATTTTTTATTATTTTTTTCAAAATAATTAATTAAATTGCAGTGATGGTTAATATTTTCGTGTTTTTTTAATGGATGTTATAGAATTATCAGTTCCAGATTGCATTTACGATGAAGTTGTAAATGTCCCTCACACCGGAGAAAAATCCGTTGTATTGTGTGTTGTGGATGTTGGACATGTCATCTTCAATACGGTCATCAACCTCTTTTATGAATGTCTCGTTATCATAGTCATGGGTTGTGAAATAATGTACCTGAATAGAATAGTTGGTGTCCTCTTTAGGGAAAACATAATTGACTCCTATATGGCTCCAGGTTACGTTATTGTCTCTTGAAGGATTTGTGAAGTATTCTTTGGATACAGGAACGCCACTTAAAGTAGAATTCTCTCTTTTAATAACTTCATATCCACCATCTTCCATCGATGCAAACTTGGCGTCCGAAATCCCTGTAATATGGTCTTCCGGCCAGTCGTCCCAGTGATCTATGTAAACGTATTCGTTTGTAATCGCATGAGGAGTTTTTGACTGGTTTGTCAGATTCAGTTCTTCAGTCGTATTCCAGGCTTGAGGAACTACAGCCTCACTGTGTCCAAAATCGATTGTCCTGTCAGTATGAACACTTAAGAAACTGTTTATACCATTGATATTGGCCGCAATAAATATGATTATGATAGCTAGGATGACACTTCGAATCATATCTTCTCTTCTCATTTTTTCCCTCCTTTATGTTCAGTTTTAGCCCATTTACGTTCTTTTCTAGTCATCATACTATACATTGTCATAAAGAATAATGGGATTAAATGGAAACAATAAACGTAATATTTAACAAGGTCTTTGATGAATTCAAGTATTCCAGGTTTGTCTCTTGACAATGCAAGCGTAATTCCTGGGAAAAACGAAATCATTGACAATATACCTACAATAAATGGAGCTTCCATCCTAATAATGGTTACATTGTGGAATAAGAACCATGATATTGCATTAGTAATAGTAATAAGGAATCCGAAGAATATGAGCAGGTTGAAACTGTAGAATGAAATATGTTCGATAATTCCTAATTTTTTGGCAAAGGGAATTTTAGACCTTAATATTTTTGGAAGATATACAAAGAACGTTTCAAAGTTACCGATAGCCCATCTGACTCTCTGTCTGAAGAATGGTTTCCATTCTGTCACGGCTTCCTGGTAAATTGCTATTTCACCGCAATATCGTATTTTTCCGCCTTCAAGCATTATTTTAACGGCAAGGTTCAAATCTTCAGTTACAGCAAATCCGTCCCATTTACCTGAATCAATAATTGACTGTTTTTTAACGAATTGTCCGTTTCCACCTAAATATCCGGTTCTTCCCAAATTATCTTTTGCTCTTAGGGTATTTCCGAAACTTGCAAATTCCACATGTTGCATACGGGCCAGGTAGTTTTCATTTTTATTGTACATTTTCACTCTTGACTGGACACCATCTATTTCGGGGTCTGCAACATATGCCACAATTTTTTCAATAAAATCAGGACATATTTTAGTGTCTGCATCAAAAACTCCGATGATTTCTCCGTTTGACAATGTCAATGCATCATTCAAAACAAATCCTTTTCCTTTTCCGGATACAGGAGGTTTTCTTGTAACAATTTTCAATTGAGGAATGTCATTTTTCAAATTGGACAGTATTTCTCCAGTGCTGTCTGTTGAACCGTCATTAATGACAATAACTTCATATTGGGGTTCGCCATCAACATGGTATTGTGATTCGCAGATACTTCTAACGGTCATTTCAATTGTTGATTCTTCGTTGTGTGCTGGGATAAAAATGCTGACATAGGGTTTTTCATAATCGTATGATACTTCATCAGGCTTTTTAATACTTGCTATTGCATTAATAAGCATTGCTAAGGTTGGTATGAGCAATACCCATTGCAGCCATGTAGCATTTCTTGATAAAATAGCGATTATAATCAATGCAAAACATAAAACCATAAGAAAACTTGAGTCTGATTTTTCAACCAGCAGTTCATTATTCTTTTCAGAAATCCTGCTTCTGGCTTCCATAATCTTTTGTGTATTTAATTCATGCTTTCTAATAGCCACTGCCATTGCACGCTGCAATTCCTCTTTATCGATATCTTTAATCAGATAACCGTATGGTGTAATCATTAGGACTTCATCGATGATTTCGTCGAAACGCATTCCGACAATCACTATGTTTGGAATGTTAAATTTTTCCAAATCTTTGGTTAACTTAATTAAATCAATATTTTCGATTTCAGAATCTAATAAAACAAGATTTGGGGATAATTCCATAATTTTGCGTTTAATGCTCTCTTTGGTGTCTGCTGAGCCAACAAAACTATAGTCATAATCCTCAATGTATTCTCTTAACTGATTGATTAGTTCATTATCTGAACTTATAACAAAAATATTTGGATGGGATTTTGCGATGGAAGTAACTTCGCTTGTATTTTCCGAGCTCATTTTATCAAGTTACTTATTCGCTAAACCCTTGTGCATCGTTTATTTTTTCTGCTTCTAATTGTGCTCTTTTGATTGTAATTTTTAGTGTTTTGTCTAATTTGCTGATATCATATGGTTTTGAAATGAATCCGTATGATCCCTTGACATTAGACTTTTCAAAAGTGTCTGTATCTGTGTTCGCAGTCAAATAAACAATAGGTATTCTCAATTCAGAAATGACTTCAGCAGCTTCAATTCCTTCCATATCTCCTTTTAATTTGATATCCATTAAAACAACATCAGGAATTGTTTCAGCGGCGGTGTCAATTGCATCCTGTCCAGTGTCTACTGTATCTATTACTTGATATCCTAATTCTTCCAAACTATATTTTAAATCAAGTGCGGTAATTGCTTCATCTTCTACAATTAAAATTCTTTCATCCATTTTATCTCCCTTCTCATTAGAATATTAAAACTTATGTAATTTATATTATATATTTTTGTTGTGTTTACTGTGATATTGTATGTTCCATAGTTAATGGGAACAGTAATCTAAATCCAGTACCATTTTCAACATCAATGTGACTTATGCTTCCGTCTAACTGCCTGGTCAGGTTCTTAATAATCTCACATCCAAGGCTTTGTTTCATGTCTTTTTTAGTTTTATCTATACCCACTCCATTATCTTTTATAATTAATTCTCCAGTATTTTCATCGAGTTTTCTGAATACTTTACTGATTGTTTTATTTTTCATTTCGGGATCTGGGAACGCATGTTTGATTGAGTTCATTGTAAGCTCATCAACAACCAGAAGTAAAGGAGTTATGATTTCAATGGATAAATTAATATCATCTTTCACTTCTGATGTAAACTCAATTCCGTCCCTTAAACCAATCAGGTTTCTAAGTTTTGAATCTTGGTCTTCTATGTAGTCCTGCAGGTTAATATTTTTAAAGTCAGTTGTATTGTATGTTTTTTCATGCAGCAAAGCCAGAGAAGACAATCTTGATTGCATATGGTCAATGATTATGTTAGGCTGATTTTTATAAGCTCTTTTCTCCAGGTTCAGGAAACTGTTTAGTATCTGAAGATTGTTTTTCACTCTGTGGTGAACTTCTTTAATCAGTATTATCTGATGCTCATTTGCTTCCTGCAATGCATCCTGTTTTTTTCTCTCTTCAGTAATGTCGGTTAAAAATCCGATACTGTGTTCTTCTTCTCCGAATTCAAATTTCTCAATATATATTTCACATACTTTCTGATTATTAGGATCTCCTTTTACATTGTATGTGAATGTTTCATCGAGTTCGCTGATTTCTCTATTAAATAATTTTCTGAATGCATCAACAGTACTCTCTTCAACAATATTTTCAATTATGACTCTTCGGTTGGAATAATTCTCTTTATCTTCCTCTACAATGTTATAGAAACCTTCACTGTATTCATAATTTTTCTGATCAAGAGGGTCTATGAGAAGCGCCAGTTTTTTGGAGTTTTTAAATCCGTTTAATAAAAAGTCAATAGGTTTCGTCATTTCTTTGTTGGAACTTCTTGTTATGTCTTTGATTAAACCATATCTGCTTCTTAACTCTCCATTTTCATGGAATTTAGAATAAAGACTCAAATCCAAATATTTAATGGTTCCGTCAATGGTCTTGATTCTAATAACTGTCTCATATTTAGGGGTTTTTTCATCTAAGACTTTCAGCATATTCTCAACAACAGGTTTGTCTTCAGGTATCACCAAATCGAAGATGATATTATAGAATTCATCATTTTCCTCTCTTGAACGGCCGAGAATATTGTAAACTCCCTGTGTCCAGGAGTATTTGTCGTTGATTTTGTAGTAACTTCCTGTCTGAGATAAGTATTCGATGAAATCTGCCTTATTTTCACCTTCTGTTCTGTTTTCTCCGGTGTATTTCAAATCAGAAATTAAAATTACTTTTCCCAAATCATATATTACTTTTACATTTGAAAATCGAGCTAATTTATCATTTTTATAGTATTGAATACGCATTTTATGCGTCTTTTGCGTTTTATAAACGTCATAAAGTGTATCATGTAATATTTCATGGAAAGCCGGTGAAATTTGGCTTATCAATCGTCCGGAAACATCCTTTGTGTGAATATTTGCTCTTTCAAGTGCACTCAGCCCCATCATTTCTATCACGAAATCTTCACCGTCATTATATGGAGTGAAAATATTCATATCGCAGGGAAGGTTCCTTAATGTCTTTTTAAATGGAATTTGCATGCCTTCAAACATAGGTTCTGCAGGCTGATACATCTCTTTTTCGGTAGTATCATATATGCTGACCTCCAAGGTGTCCTCCAATTTCCTATATGCCTTTTCGATTCTCATATTACTCAGCCTCATTCATATCTTCTAGTTCATCTTCAAAACTTGTCGGGAAAACTATTCTGAAAGCGGTTCCCACCTCACTATCCAAAATTTCTATTTTACCATCCAACTGTTTAGTTAAACTGTTTACAATTTCCCATCCTAAATTATGATTTATAAGTGTTTCCGGGCTTTCCAGACCAACACCATTATCTTTTAAAATGAATTCACATGTATTTTCATCAACAAAATCGATTTTCTTGCTTATTGTCTTATTTTCCATTTCAGGATCAGGGAATGCATGCTTTATTGCATTCATTGTCAATTCATCCACAATTAACAGTAATGGAGTGATTATTTCAATTGACAGATGAATGCTTTCATCAATGTCTGATTCGAAATTAATGTTTTTAGCACTGAATAATCCTTTCAGGGTTTCGTCCTGATCTTCAATATAGTCTTTTAAGTTAATATTCAGGAAATCTGTCGTGTTGTATGTTTTTTCATGCAGAAGCGCAAGTGAAGAAAGACGTGCCTGCATATTGTCCAAAATAAGATTTGGATTATTTCCATAAGCACGGCGTTCCAGATTCAGGAAACTGTTCAGTACCTGCAGGTTGTTTTTCACTCTGTGGTGAACTTCCTTAATCAGAATGTTTTTATTTGCATTGGATTCAATCAATTCCTCCTGTTTCTTGCGCATGTCTGTAATATCAGTTAAAAATCCAATGCTGTGCTCATTATTACCGTAAGTGAACTTCTCAATAAATAATTCACAAACTTTCTTGTGGTCAGGGTTTCCGTTGACTTTATATGTGAATATGCAGCTTATCTCATCGAGTTCGCCATCAATCAATTTGTAAATCTCTTCTCGGATATTGTCCTCAACTATATTTTCAATAATATCTCTGCTGTGAATGTACTTTTCATGAGGAATTTCAACCATATCATAAAATCCTTCACTGAATTCATATCTTTTGCTTAAAGGCTCTACAAGCAGAGACAGTCTTGAGTTGTGATTGAAACCGTTCAGCATAAAGTCGACCGGACGGGTCATGTGCTTGTGCGAATCAAGGCTGACATCCTTAAACAGTCCGTAATGGCTTATGACATCGCCATTTTCATCGAATTTGGAGTAAAGATAAGTGTCCAGATATTTGATGTGTCCGTCTCTTGTCTTAATTCTGATAATGTTTTCATAAGTGTCGGTTTCAGGACTCATTGTTTCAAGCAGCTCTTTTACCAAAGGCTTGTCTTCAGGAATTACTAAATCAAAAATAATATTGTAATATGCATCGTTGGATTCTCGTGTTCTGTTAATTATGTTATATATTCCAGGAGTCCATGTGTATTCGTTTCGTGTTTTATAATAGCTTCCCGTTTGTGAGAAATATTCGATTAAAGTTGATTTGTTTGCATCATCCTCAATTTTTTTCTCCTCTTCGCTTTTTTCAGCATTTTTCTGATCCACATAATCTGAAATAACGAAAAGTTTGCCGTCATCACAAAGGACATGGACATTAGTCAATGTTTGGATTTTATTACTGATATAGTAATAGACTCTCATCGCTTTTGGCTTTTGAGTTTTAATAACTTCTTTAAACGGTTCTTTTAAAATGCTATAGAAAAAAGGAGAACATTCACTCAACCTACGTCCTTCAACATCTTCCAAGCTAACATTTCCTCTCTCCAAAATATTCCAGCCCAGACGATTTACAATATAGTCTTCCCCGTCATCTATCGGTGAAAGCATGTTGACATCAGACTGCACATATTTTATTATATTGCTGAGAGGAATCTTTTCAGGTTCTGTTACCTTAGGGGCTTCTTCAAACAAATTAATCTTGTTAATATTGTATGCTCGAATCTCCTCAATGTCTTCTAACTCTCTGTATTGTCTTTCAATATGCATATTAATTACCTTGATTTTTTTTCATTATGTATCAATATATGATTATATATAATATTTAAAATGTTGGAAAAGCTTTTTAATAATAAATGATATAATATATGTGGTTGAAGATTTTTTTTATTTTCAAATTATATTAATTTTAAAAAGGAGTTATTAAATGACTTGTAGTATTTTAGTAGGTGGAGCATGGGGTGATGAAGGTAAAGGAAAATGTATAACTTACCTTTGCAGCAACGATAAACCTGCCATTATCGCTCGTGCAGGAGTAGGTCCTAATGCAGGCCATTCTGTAGAGTTCAATGGTGAAAAATATGGTTTAAGGTTAACCCCATCAGGTTTCGTACATACAGATGCTAAACTCATGATTGGGGCTGGAGTTTTAGTTAATCCTGATGTACTGTATAAAGAATTTAATGATTTATCAAAATACAATGTAAAAGAAAGAATGTCCATTGACTCCAGATGCGCAATCATTGATGAAAGTCATATGGACAGAGATGTAAAATCAGAGCATTTAGCTAAAAAAATAGGAAGTACAGGTTCTGGATGCGGACCGGCAAACTCAGACCGTGTAATGAGAACAATCAAACTCGCAAGAGATATCCCTGAACTTGAAGATTATGTAACTGACGTATCACTTGCATGCAACGAAGCTATTGACAACGGTGAGGATGTATTCATTGAAGGATCACAAGGTTTTGCTCTTTCACTTTATTATGGAACATATCCTTTCGTAACCAGTAAAGATACTACAGCATCCACATTCGCTGCTGATGTCGGTGTCGGTCCAACAAAAGTGGATGAAGTCATTAACGTATTCAAAGCTTACATTTCACGTGTCGGCGAAGGACCGTTCCCAACTGAAATGACTCAGGAAGAAGCAGAAAGCAAAGGTCTGGAAGAATACGGTGTTGTAACAGGACGCCGCAGACGTATCGGATACTTTGATATGGAATTGGCTAAAGAGTCATGCAGAATCAACGGTGCAACCCAAATTGCTTTGACCTGTGTTGACAGATTATATCCTGACTGTGCAAGAACACAGGACTATGGTGATTTGTCTGCTGAAACCAAAGCTTTCGTTGATGAAATCGAAACTGAAACCGGTGTGCCGGTTACTATCATTTCAACAGGTCCTGATTTAAAGGACACTATTGATTTGAGAAAAGAATTATTGTAAAGCTCATATGGGCTTTTAATTAACTTTTTTTATTATTTTTTTTCACAGTTAATGTTTTTTCATACTCCAAGATTAACTGTTGTTTCATACAACATTTAAATATTTTTGATAATATAATTATTCTATAAGTGATAATTATGAATGACGTTAAATTAACAGATGAATGGGATAAGGTTTTTCCAAAAAGTGAAAAAGTATCTCACAAAAAAGTAACTTTCAAAAATAGGTATGGAATAACTTTAGTTGCAGATTTATACAAACCTGCAGATGCAGATGATAAATTGCCTGCCATAGCATGTTGCGGACCATTCGGTGCTGTAAAAGAACAGGTTTCTGGTCTCTATGCACAAACTTTAGCCGAAATGGGCTTTTTAACAATAGCATTTGATCCGTCTTTCACTGGCGAAAGCGGTGGTCAGCCAAGGGACATGGCATCTCCTGATATTAACACTGAAGATTTTCAGGCAGCAGTGGATTATCTGGTAACTTCCGATGATGTTGATGGTGACAGAGTAGGTATCTGCGGAATCTGTGGATGGGGAGGAATGGCCTTAAATGCAGCTAGTCTGGATACCCGTATTAAAGCGACAGTAACTTCTACGATGTATAATATGACCCGTGTGACTGCCAAAGGTTATTATGATGAAGCGGATAATGCTGAAGCAAGATATGAAATGAAAGTAGCTTTGAATAATCAAAGAACTGAAGACTTTAAGAATGGTGAATATGCAAAAGCGGGCGGTGTTGTAAAAGAAGTGACTGATGATATGCCTCAGTTTGTAAAAGATTATCATGACTTCTACATAGAGGATTTGGGTTATCATCCACGTTCACCAGGTTCAAACGATGGCTGGAATGTTGTTGGCTGCATGTCATTTATATCTCAGCCAATTATAGCATACTCTGATGAAATTAAATCACCTGTTCTTATGATTCATGGTGAAAATGCACATTCCAGATATTTCTCTGAAGATGAATTTGAAAAATTAACCGGAGATAACAAAGAGTTAATGATTATACCTGGTGCAAATCACACTGATTTATATTATAAAACTGATATTATTCCGTTTGAAAAAATAGCTGGTTTTTATAAAGAAAATTTATGATTGATGAATTATATTTCATCAATTCTTTTTTTTGACTGTTTTCATGATGTTTTCATAAATGTATAACTATTAAATATAACAATTGTTAATATATTTAATTGAAGTGGTACTATGGATTTAATCAGACAAACGGATGTTATTCAATGGAAAGACGGAGAGTATAAAACAATTAAAGAAAACACTGTAAACGACGAATACACTTATTTGTTCATTGATTATTTGCCTCCACGTAAATTCTCAACATATCCTGAAAACTTGGAGGATTTTGCTGTAGGATACTGTTTAGGTGAAGGCTTAATTAAAGATTATTCAGACATCAAATCAATCCAGCTGGACGGAACTAATATACTGGTTACAACAACTCTTTCACATGACCCCGAAGAGGATCTGGAACAGGATGGAATTGTTCAGCAGAAAAAAGGCAACTGTGAACATGCATGTGTCTGCAGATTGCTTGAATATCAGGGAGTCAATTCAGATAATGCCGGAGGAATCAGATCAGATTTGGAAACAATCGAACCAATTCTCTCAGACCTGACAGTTGATGCAACACAAATCATTAAAGACATTAAACATCTGACCGATGAGGCTAAAATCTGGCAAAAAACAGCAGGAGTTCATGTTGCACAATTGAAATATGAGGATAATATAATCATTAGAGAGGACGTCAGCCGTCATGTCGCTGTTGATAAGGTGATTGGAGCAGCTTCAAAAGAAGGCTATGACTTTTCAAAATGTTATATATCATACAGTGGAAGAATGCCTGCAGACATGCTGATTAAAGTAATCCGTGTAGGAATTCCTATTATTATTTCTAATGCGGCTCCTGCAGCTTCAGGTATTGATGTGGCTGAAGCTGGAAACATTACAATGGTGGGTTTTGTTCGTGATAACAGGTTTACTGTTTTTACAGCGCCTGAGAGAATAAATTTAAAAAAATAGAAAGATTAAAGTTCATCTAATGAAAATGAACCGAAATCTAACAGATCATAAGTTAATATTTTTGGAGCGACTGTAACTTTTCCAATTCCAGTTATTATTTTATATGCTTCAAAAGCTTCAAGACAACCGATAATGTTTGGTGTAGGTCCGATAACCGGTGGAACACCTGAAGTTACATTTTTCAAGTCATTAATTACATCATCATTCAATTCTTTTCCAAGAGATGGAAGATTAAACATTTCTTCATATGTCTTATCGCTGTTTGGAAGAAATACTGTAATTTGGCCTTGTGTTCCGTGAATTGCACCGTGGATGTATGGAATTCCCAGCTCTTTAGCGGTTCTGGAAACTATCACTCTTGTCAGCACGTTATCCAATGCATCAATGACGATATCTGAGTCTCCGATTACCTTTTTGATATTGCTTTGATCCACATGCTCGTTAAAGGTCGTTGTTTTAACATAAGGGTTTATCAATCTCACTTTATCTGCTGCTACAGCGCTTTTTTCAAGACCTAAATCAGGCAAGCTTGCTAAGGTCTGTCTGTTCAAATTTGATAAGTCAAAGGCATCCTTATCTACTAAGACAAGTTCTCCAATACCCATTCTGGCAAGCATTTCTATGGTTTCTCCACCTATTCCACCACAGCCAATGACTGTGATTTTAGCATCTTTGAATCTTTCCTGTTCACTTCTTGTTACTATACTCATTTGACGGGATGCGATTTCCCAGTATCCGTCACCTATGTATCTTGTTGGCATTTTTTCACCTAAATATTTCTCCTTAATTTTGGCAGTAAATTCATAAATGAATCTAAGGCACTTTCGTAATCTTCTAAGTCATATCCGTTGATTAGACCATTTTCATTAATAATCAAGTTTTCTATCTCTATTTTTGTGTCATTTTTTTTAATTATTTCATTTTCAAGCAGTTCTTGAGTATTTTTTATATTTATTGTAAATGGTAATTGATATGAGAATGAATTGTCATGATAATCAATGCTGATGTATTCGTCATCATCAATTTCAGATAAATTTAAGGCAACTTTCTTGAAACCCTTCTTTTTTAATTCATCGTTAATTTCACTAAATTTATTGTCTTTTAGAATTTTATCCAAACTTTCAACTTCAACAATACCGAATTTTCCTAAATCTCTGACTTTAACGATTTCACAGCCAGTTTTTTCATGAATATGATCTTCACACCAACTGATTCTTTCAATTTTTTCTTGTGTAGTTGGAGTGTTAGTGGGAATTCTTGTTGCTAGACAAGTAGTTGATCTTGAATAAGGGATATTATTCTTATTTAAATATTCATGAATGTCTTTTGAAGTCAATTTGGCTTCGATAAAGGGTGTATTAAATCCTTTTTTGTATGTTACGAGAATTCCTGGTCTGTCAATGACCAAGTCACTAATGTTATTGCCGTCACAGATATAATCAAAGCCTCTTTTTTTAGCTAACTGCTCTATTTTTGAATACATCAGGTTTCTGCATGTATAGCATCTGCCGGAATCGTTTGACAGGAAGTATTCCTTCTCGTAAAAGTTAACGTCAATTATTTCATGCTTTATTCCAAAGGATTCAGCCACTTTTCTGGTATTTTCAATAAAATTGCTTGGAAGCAAGTGATTGTCTATAGTAATGGCCAGTGTGTCTTTGGCCACTTTTGATGATAGGTAAGCTATTAATGTGGAATCGGCACCGCCTGAAAAACCGATGGCAACTTTTCTGTCTTTTAAAATATTTTTAACAATCTCGATTTTTTCTTCTAAATTCATTTTATCACGTCTAAAAGTTTAAGAGCATCATTTGATGCTCTTAACTGATTAATGAGTTTTTTTGGGAAGAATGATTTTTCTCTTCATCTGGTTTAAGGAGTTATTTTATTTTTCACTCATTAATATATCGTGTTTGTTTTATGGAAATTTTAAAATGGTTTTTTCATTTTTCAATTTATCAGCCCGAGACATGGAAAAAGTTGAATCCCTTCGAAATTAAACTATATAACAATAGTTATTTTTTTCCATAAATAAGATTATTCCAACTTAATATATAAATGTTTTTGATGTTTTAAAATGTGATGAAAAATAGAAATATTTAAAGTATATGAAAATTATAACAATTGTTAATTAATTGGAGGTAGTAATATTTACGATGTTATTGTTATAGGAACAGGTGCTGGAGGAGCCACTGTTGCCAAGGATTTAAGTTTAAAAGATTTAAATGTTCTTATTTTAGAAAAAGGGCACAGACAAGATAATGGAAGCTATGTTAACTCAATGATCAACAAGGAAATCCATCTAAAAAATAAGCTATCTGATGAGGATAAGGAAAAATATGAATTTCTGACATGGCCTTTGACCTTAACCAACATTGAAGAGATAGGTGGAACTACAACTTCCTCTTTGGGTAATGCTTGTTTTTCATGCAGCGGATGCTATTCAAATTCCATTATGCAGCAGTTTGAAGATAAAAATCTTAATATCTTTGAAGAGCTTCTTGAAGCAAGCGGAGAGCTGAATGTAAAATATTTCCCAAAGAAACTGTGGGGTCATTCCACACAGCTGATTGCTGAAGCAGGAGAAGAATTAGGATATATTGTCGAGCCTATGCCTAAATTCATTAATTTTGAAAAGTGCAGGTTCTGCGGCAAATGCGTTAACGGATGTCTGTTTGACGCAAAATGGGATGGAACATACTTCGTAAATGAGGCTCTGGAAAATGGTGCTACTCTCATTGATGATTTAAACGTTATTGAAGTTCTTCATGAAAACGGTGAAGTGGCTGGTGTTGTCGGAATCAATAAAAACAATGTAAAGAAAGTTTTCAGGGCAAAAAACGTTATAGTTTCTGCAGGTGCACTCAATACTCCAATTATTTTAAAAAATTCTGGGCTGAAAAATGTCGGAGGACAGATATTTTTTGATATCTTCACAACTATCGGAGGATATCTGAAAGGTGCCAATCTAAAAAACGAACTGATGATGGGTATAAAAATGGAATTCGGACCATATTTCATAACTCCACATTATTCAATGCAATTGCGTCCGTTAATCGAAAGAAATCATTATGAAATTGATGACAGTGACGTTATCGGACTGATGCTTAAGTTTGCTGATACATGTATCGGAACAATTGACGGAAAAGGGAATATTGAGAAAACCCTGACAAAAGTCGATGTTGATTTAATCAAGGAAGGATATCAAAAGGCGGTCAGTGTTCTTTTGAAAATGGGTGTTGATGAAAAATCTATTGTTGCAACTTCTCTTAAGGGAGCACATCCCGGAGGAACCGCTGCTGTCGGAGAAGTAGTCAATAATGATTTTGAAACTGAAATCAAAGGTTTGTATGTCTGTGATGCAAGCGTAATACCTGAGGCTCCAGGAAGGCCTCCAATATTAACAATAGTAGCTATTGCTAAAAAAGTAGCAAAAATAGTTAATCAAAATTTTTAAGGTGATAACATGAGTTTTAATTTAAAATACAAAAATATTGATGAGAAAAGAGAAATTGATGAAGAAAACTATACTATTAATGATTTGCTGAAAGATTTGGGATTATCTGCCCAAACTACTGTTGCAAAAATTAACGGTGATCTCACAGTTGAAGATACTGTCATTAACGACGGCGATGAAGTTCAGCTGATTCAGATAATCTATGGCGGATAATGCCTTCATTTTTGATAATATTTATATAAGATAAACAATATAACACTTGTTATAGAAATACAAATGGGAGGATAATATGTGCGAAATTTTTTGTTTTAATTCTGATAAGCCAAAAGAAGTAAATCAATGTCTTGAATGTTTTTATAATCACTCAGAAGATCATCCACACGGATGGGGACTGGCAAACATGCACTCTGATGATTCTATAATCAATAAAGAACCTGTAAAAGCATCATGCAGCCAAAACCTGAAAAACATATTGTCCAATCCTGTTGTTGGAAAGAATGTTTTTGCTCATATTAGGCTAGCAACAGTAGGTGAGATAATCTCTCCAAACTGCCACCCGTTCATTGAAGCTGATGACAATAACCGATCATGGATGTTAATTCATAACGGAACAATCTTTGACTATCCTGAATTGGATAAATATGCCGATAAGGAAAATGGGGACACTGATTCTGAAAGGATTCTGCTTTATATAATTGATAAAATCAACGAGTTTGAGCATGAAAAAGGTGCTCCTTCAACCATTAAAGAGAGATTTAACATTCTAAATGATCTGGTGGCGGATCTGTCTAAAAATAATAAGCTTAATCTGATGATTTATGATGGTGATTTGACTTATATCCATTCAAATATGAAGGATTCACTATATTATTTAAAAAATGAAGAGGGATTTCTGGTTGCTTCAACTCCCTTGGACGGCGATGAAAACTGGAAACCTGTTGAATTAAATAAACTCTTCGGTCTGATTGATGGAAATATAATATTTGAAAGTGAAGAGCATGAAAATGAGTTCATATTAACTGAAGAGCATGAAAGAAGGATAGAAGAATTCCTGAAAACAATACACAGAGATGAAAATAATGATTGATGATGATTCTGTAAGAAATAAACTATATAATGAATTCATAAAGCCGACTACACAAAAGAAGAATTTCATTGGTATAGAAATAGAAATACCAATCATTAATCTGAATAAGGAAGCTGTGGATTTCGATGTTGTTCACAAAATAACAGACAAATTTCAAAAACATTATTTGGATTTTAAACCAGAGGGCATAGATTATGAAGGCAATATATTCTCTCTAAAAAATCCGGAAACTGACGATATTGTCTGTTATGACTGTTCATATAATAATATAGAATTTGCAATGGGAAAAGAAAAGGATTTATTCACGATAAATGATCGTTTTTGTGATTATTATTCATTTGTTAAGGAATCTTTTGAAGAATATGATCACACATTAACAGGTATGGGAATCAATCCTTATAGAAAATATAATATAAACAAACCAATTCCCTCTGAAAGATATTTGATGCTTTATCATCATTTGAAATCTATTGAAAAGTATGAAGATGTTCCGATGCATTTCCATAAATATCCTGAATATGGTATGTTTTCATCTGCTTCACAGGTGCAGTTGGACGTTTATAAGGACGATTTGGTTAAAACAATAAATGTATTCTCAAAAATCGAACCGATTAAAGCATTACTGTTTTCCAATTCTGTATTTCTGGATGAAAATAAACATCGTACTTGCTTTAGGGATGCATTATGGGAATATTCAACTCATGGTGTAAATCCACATAATATTGGCGGATATGATGTTGATTTTAAAAGCATTGGTGATTTACAGGCATATTTGGAATCTTTAAATATCTATTGCGTAATGCGTGATGAGGCGTATATTAATTTTCCATCAATGAATCTGCTGGATTATTTCAATCAGGAATATGTTCGTGGAGAAATTTACAGCAGGGGTGAATATCGAAGTATTGATATAAAGCCTCGTCTAGATGATATTAAGTATTTAAGACCATTTAAGTTTATCAATTTAACATTCAGAGGCACTGTTGAGTTTCGAAGCATATGCACTCAACCTATCAGGGATTCAATGTGTGTTGCAGCATTTCACTTAGGCCTTAAAGATAAATTGGATGAATTGGAATATATTATAGATAATGATGAAATAATTTATCATAAGGGCTATACTGCAGGCGAACTGAGAAAATTATTGGTTCATGAGGAAATTCCTTCTTTCATCGATAAGGATGGTATATGTAAGCTGTCAAAAGATATTGTTGATTTGGCAAGCGATGGCTTAAAAGAAAGAGGAATCGGCGAAGAAGTATTTGTAAAACCATTATATGAACGTATTAAAAAACACACAAATCCTGGAAAAGAGTTAATTACCTCAATACATAGTGGTGTTAAATTGGAAAGTATTATTGAAGATTATGGGAAATTGGATTTATATTAATTAGGGGGATGATTATGAATTTATTGAATTTAACTAAATTCTCTCCAAATGAGATTTTGGCTGGTTCATTTGGAATAGAATGGGAAAGTCTGAGAGCTAAAAAGAACGGACAGCTGTCCTTAACGCCTCACCCGGAAGTGTTCGGAGACAAGCTGAAAAATCCGTTAGTAACCACTGACTTTTCAGAAAGCCAGATAGAGATTATTACTCCACCATTTAAAACAATCGATGAGGCATTTGATACATTTTCCCTGTTATCTGATCTGGTAAATGCATCAATTCCTGATGATGAGTATCTGTGGTTTCAGTCAATTCCTTGTATTTTACCCTCTGATGACCAGATACCTATAGCACAATACTCAAAGGATGGTGTTGACTCTCATAAGTACAGACAAAATCTGGCCAGCAAATACGGCCTTAAAAAGCAGATGATTTCTGGTGTTCACTTTAATTTTTCATTCACAGACGAATTTCTAAAGAAATTGCATGACCTTCAGGATTCAGATCTGCCCTTTAAAGAGTTTAGAAATGAAGTTTATTTAAAAATAGCCAGAAACTATCTGAGATACTGCTGGTTAATTATATATCTGACAGGATGTTCTGTAAGCTGCCATAAGACATTTACAGAGGACTGTATCAGCTTAATGGATGGTGAGGATGGATATGGAAGTTTCTATTCAACAAAAGGTCCTTCATTTAGAAATGCTTCATGCGGATATAAAAATCTAAAAGAGCTTTATCCGTCTTACAGAAGTGTAGATGAATTTGTAAGGGATGTGAACGGATTCATTGACAATGGAGACATTTCCGGAGCCAGAGAATTATACACTCAGGTCAGATTAAAGCCGAAAAATCCAAAAGACTTATTAAATTCATTGACTGATACTGGAATTGAATATATAGAAATAAGGACCTTGGATATTAATCCTTTCTATAAATGCGGTCTTGTCAGGCATGATATGTACTTTCTTCAATTGTTTTTAATATACATGCTTGTTAAATCAGAGTCAGACTATGAGCTTTGGCAAAAAGAAGCTAGTCTGAATGAAGAAAATGTTGCTGCAAGTGCATATGATGATTCAATGAGGCTTTTAAAAGATGGTGAAGAGATAACTCTAAAAGAATGGGCTGCTGAAATAATCAATGAAATGCACGGAATGTGTGAAGTGCTTGAAATAGGCGATCCGTCCACTTTAAATCTGATGCTTAACCGTGTTTCAAATCCTGAGTTGACTTACGGCAGGAGACTGCTGGATTTGATTAAAGAAAACGGATATATCAAGACAAATACAATTATTTCAAAAAACAACAAGAAAACCAGTATCAATTCTTTGAAAAACATTAATCCTAAAGAATCAGATGAGGTTAAAAAGTATCTGAATCTGGCTTTCGTTGAGAATTATTGTGATGTTTAGTTCATTTATTCTTTTTTAATATCAAAAATTCAAGTCAGTAAGTTTATATACTCCTAAATTAAAATAATGTTTATAGGGATTCATGAAGTTTTATTTTTTTAGCTGTTTTCAACCGTTCAGGTTAACTATTTAAAAAAATATAACTATTGTTATAAAAAAATATGGTGATTCAATGAATAAAAAGATAGGTGTTATTTTAGCAGTGGTCTTAATCGCCTTACTCGCAATGGGTTCAGTCAGCGCTGGCTGGTTCGACTTTTTAGGCGGAGACTCTGGCAACAAAGTAACTATTGGTTATTTACCTTCTGATCACGATTCTGCATTATTTGTAGCTGACGCTCAAGGTTTATACAAAGAAAAAGGAATTGAAACTGAACTTGTTCAGTTCAACAATGGTGGAGACTTAATGACTGCTATGGCAAGTGGAGAAGTTGATGTCGGATATGTAGGTATCTCTCCTGTATTGTCTTCAGTTGAAAAAGGTGTTCCTGTAAAAATCATTTCCGCTGCTCAAAATGAAGGTAGTGGAATTATTGTTTCAAACGAATCTGGAATTGCTGCAGCTTCCGATTTATCCGGTAAAAACATTGCAACTCCAGGTGAAGCAAGTATTCAATACGTATTATTAAATTACTACTTAAATAGTACTGGTTTATCAATTGACGAAGTAAATGCATCCGCAATGAAAACTCCTTCAATCAACGATGCAATCAACACCAACACTATTGATGCAGGTGTAACTTTCCAACCGTTCGTAAGTACTTCTGAAGCTGCTGGAAATGGTGTTTTAGCAACTTCTGCTGATATCTTACCAAACCACCCTTGCTGTGTTGTTGTAGCTTCACAAGATTTAATTGATAACAACCCTGACACTGTTAAAGCTATTGTAGAAATCCATGAAAACGCTACTCAATTCATCAATGATAATATTGATGAAAACGCTAGTGCTGTAGTGGACTTATTACCTGAAGACATCGTTTCTAATGCAGATGTAGAAGCAGACTCATTAGCTAGTTTCCCATTCCTCTCAGGTTTAGATGATGACTACAAAGCAAATGTTGACAGTTTCATGCAATTAGAAGTAGATTTAGGTATTTTAAACCAAACTATTTCACATGATGTTTTATTCTGGGAAGGAAAATAACTCCTCCCAAAATTATTCTTTTTTTAAAATTAGTTTTTTTCGTACTCTTCGGCAAGAATATCCATTGCCTCTTTAGTGTTTTCATCTGAAACTTTATTGATAACTCTTTTGTTTTCTTCAAGACGGTCTTTATAATATTGTCTTTTCTCACCGTCAACGATTTTGTAACGGCTGCAGTTCACCAATGATTCAATCAATGCAGAAAAGCCTCTGTTGAATGCTTTAATGGATTCATCATTGATAACAAAGTCTTTGATTGTTCCGTTAATGAAATATATGTTTGTATCATTTTTAATCGGAAAATCTTCAGGTGTTTTCATTTCGATATTATCCACATCAATAATCATGTAAGATCCGGCATCTTTAAGAATTGCAATGTCTGTATCGTCTGTATAGTATTCGTCGGAAAGTCTGTCGATTGTTGATTTGGTAAATATTATCGGGTCCTGTGTTACATTGACTACATACTGTTTTGTTTCCTGAATGTTTTTCAGGCTTTGTGAGCCTTCAAAGATTCTGCACATTACCTTGTCCTCACCCAGGTAAATGAATGCAAAAGCGGCGGAATTCTTTTCTTTTTTGGAGTTAATTGTTGTTGTAATGCACTCATATTGCAAGTTCATATGTATGCCAACTTTACTTAAATCATATTTCATACTGTCACACCTCTATTCTTAAAATACTCATCAGCTATTTTGTATAGTTTGTCAAAAACTTCAATTAAATTAATCACGGATTCATTTAAATTATCATCTAAATTTTCCAGGTTTGCAAGCTGGGCTTTGTACTCCGGAAAGATGTTGAGTGAATATGTGAAAAAAGGCTCAACTTCGGTTGCATTAATCTCTTCGTAATTAATTATGCTTTCCAGTGAATCGGATAATTCCTTGAGATTTTCATAGCTTGAATCCAGGGATTCCTTAATGTCTGTGTCATTGTTATTCAGTTTTTGAAAAGCGTTGTTGAGCTGAATAATAGCTATGGTAAATAATTCTAAATCAATTTCACCATCCATAAATACACCATAAATGTTAAAAATAAAAAAAGAGTTAAATTTCTCGGTTAAGAGAAATTATAATTTGATTTTAATATCTAAAGCGCTTGAACCTTCTTCGTAAACGAAGATTGGGTTGATATCAAGCTCGGATATTTCCGGGAAGTCTAAAGTTAATCTGGCTACTCTTTTAATAGCTTCTTTCACTTCTTCGATATCACAGGCGGCTTCGCCTCTGTAACCTTTAAGCAATTCAGAAACTTTGGTAGCTTCGATTTGTTCATCAATTTCCTGGGATGACAATCCTTTAGCTAATTTGAAGGAAACGTCTTCAATAAGGTTAACGTAGATTCCACCCATACCAAATGCAATCATTGGTCCGAACTGTTTGTCTTTAATCATACCTACGATTACTTCCTGACCGGATTCCATCATTTTTTGGACTTCCACTCCATCAGGAATAATGTCTGGATGTGCAGCTTTTGCATTTGCTATGATTTCATCGTATGCTTCTTTAGCTTCTTCAGCAGTTGAAATTCCGACTTTTACTCCACCGATATCTGATTTGTGCAGGATTTTATCAGATGCGATTTTAAGAACAACAGGGAATTCCATCTCTTCAGCCAAACTGGCGGCTTCATCTGCAGAAGTTGACAGTTTGATTGGTGCTGCTGAGATTCCGTAAGCTTCAGCCACTGCATATGCTTCGCTTCCGAGTAATGTGTCTCTTCCGTCAGCAGTTACTTTATCAAATATTGCTTTTACTGCATCTTTGTCGACATCAGTGATGTTTTCAACGACATCATCGTATTTTCTCTCACCTAATTTGGCGTAATTGGTCATTGCAGCAAGAGCGTCAACTGCGGTTTCAGGGAAAACGTATGTTGGAATGTGGTTTTCTCTTAAAAGCTCATTTGCATTTTCAAAGGTTGGACCGCCCATGTTAACTACGATAATAGGTTTTTTGGAATCTTTTCTTCCATCCAATATTGCCTGTGCAATTCCGTCAGGGTCAGCGGAAGCGGTCGGACAAACCATAACGATTAAACTGTCAACCCTTTCATCGTGCAATACGATATCGAGTGATTCCTGGTATCTGTTTACCGGTGCGTCTCCCAATACGTCAATCGGGTTGTTTGCACTACCTTCATCAGGGATACATTCTTTTAATCTTGCTGTGGTTTCTTCGTCGAATTTAACAAGATCCAAACCTACTTTTTCCATAGCGTCTACGGTCAGTACTCCTCCACCACCTGCATTGGTAATGATTGCAACGTTGCTGCCTTCAGGCAATGGTGCTTTGGAAAATGCCAAACCTAAGTCAAAGAGTTCAGCCATGGTTTCAACACGCATAATTCCTGATTGGCCGAATGCTGTGTCGAATGCGAGGTCACTTCCTGCCAATGCTCCTGTGTGTGAGGATGCGGCCTGTGCACCAGCTGAGGATGAACCTGATTTAAGAATGATAATTGGTTTTTTAGCTGCGGTTTCTCTCATTGTTCTGATGAAGTCTTCATCATCTGAAATTGATTCTAAGTAACAGATAATTACGTTTGTTTCATCATCTTCAGCTAAATATTGCAGTAATTCTATTTCATTAACTCCTGCTTTGTTTCCAAGACTGATTACTTTACTGAATCCGATTCCTGAAGTTATACTCCAGTCGATGATTGCTACCATCATAGCTCCACTTTGGGAGATGAATGCGATGTTTCCTTTTGGAGGCATCATCTGGGAGAATGAACCGTTTAATGGGGTGTGGGAATCGGTAATACCTAAACTGTTTGGTCCGATAATGTTAATTCCGTATTTTTTACCGAGTTCAGTTAATTCAGCTTCTAATTTAGCTCCTTCTTCACCGACTTCTTTGAAACCTGCGGTAATGACAACAAGGTTTTCAACGCCGACTTCACCACAGTCACGTACGGTATCATTAACGAAAACTGATGGGATGGTGATTATTGCTAAATCAACTTTTTCAGGGATGTCTTTTATGCTTGCATATGCTTGTTTACCTAAAATTTCTCCACCTTTAGGATTTACAGGGTATATTTTACCTTCAAATCCGTCATTAATTAAGTTGTCTACAATGATGTATCCTACTTTTCCCGGAGTGTTTGAGGCTCCAATGACAGCCACAGATTCAGGTTTAAACATCTTATTGAGATCTATCATAAAATTTTCTCCTTTATATTTAACACTATAATTTATAATGATAAATAATTAACAATTATTTATGTTTTAATATTTTGATTTATTATTATATAAAGATATTGATTAAATAATTAGTTTTAAACCTTTATATAAAATTTTAATTAATAATTAAAGGATTTTTTGATAAAAAAAGTGCCGTCATTATATGAAAATGATTTAATATTAGAATTAATATAAATAATATATAAATATATTTTAAAAATTTGATTAATGCGAGGAGGATTATGAGTTTAATCATAGCTTATGTTGGAAAAAAAGGCTGTGTAATGGCCAGTGATAAAAGAAGAATTGCCTATTTCGGTAATAATAGGCAAGCATTGGAAGATGAATTGTATGACGGAAGTATCACAACAGACGATGAACTTTTAAAAAGATCAAAAGAACTTGATGTTCCGATTAAAATAACTGATGATGCTGACAAGTTAAGGATTGTGGGCAATACCGTTAGGGGTGAAGTAAGTACAAAAGGAACCCATGAAACAAAACGTAAAAGAATTTACGGAACAACTAACGGTTATCAAATCGTAGAATTAATAGGATCTGAAACAAAATCCCGTAACGCCGGCGAAAAAGGTATTATTTTATTCGGAAACGACTTTGCTAAAAAACAGGCTGAAACTTTAATTCAAAGAAGATGGAAGGCTTCACATAGCTTAAGGCTAATGGGAGACATATTCGAAGAGATTCTGACTGAAATCTCTAAAAGAACTCCGACTATCGGTAAGGAATTCGACGTGCTGATTCAGCAACCTAAATTCAACCCGTCCGAAGCTCAAAAACATCTAAATGTTACAATTGATGCAGACATTAAAGTTTTAACTAAATACAGGCAACAGTTAACTGAAGAAATGATTCAAAAAACCAGAGAAATTGAATTGGCTAATAAAATCATCGATGACGGACCTATCGGTAAGGTTGAGTCAATTGACGGAAAGATGATTGAAGTCAGATTAAATGACAAGACTCAGGCATTCAATTTCAATTGGAAGCCATTGGCAGGTCCTAATCATAACGTTATAATGTTTGCCGATACAGACGACATTAAAATTGGAGATAAAGTTGTTATTAAAGACGAAGTTCTATGTCTTAAAAGAAACAAATCCCCGCTGTCATGTGATATTATCCTATGTTCACTATGAGGAAGTTAAATGAAACTGATATTCTTAGGAAGTGGCGGAGGACGATTTTCCGCCATCAACCAAAGAAGAATGACAGGCGGATTCAGAATTGATAATCTGGGCGGAAAGAATTATCATATTGACCCGGGACCTGGAGCTTTAGTCCGAACATATCAGTTCGGTCTGGATCCGAGAAATATTGACGGAGTTTTCGTATCCCATGCACACACTGACCATTATAATGATGCTGAAATACTGATTGAAGCAATGACGCGCGGAATGACGCAGGAAAATGGTCATATCATCGGTGCAAAAAGTGTACTGTCCGGTTTTGAAAAATGGGGTCCCTGCATTTCAAAGTATCATCAGACGAAATCTAATCTGATTGAATTGGAATCAGGAGATGTCAGATATTTTGATAACTGTCTGGTCAAAGCCACCCCTACAAGACATGGCGATCCGGTAGGTATAGGTTTCCAGATGGAATATAAGGATTTTAAGATATCCTACACTTCAGATACTTCTTATTTCCCTGAATTAGTTGAAGCACATGAAGATGCGGATGTTTTGATAGCCAGTGTATTGCGTCCTGGCGGAAGGTCAATTAAAGGTCATCTGTGTTCTCAGGGATTTATTAGATTATTAAAAGAGCTTAAACCTAAATTAGCTATAATGACTCATTTGGGACTTAAGATGATTTCCAATAATCCTATTGGTGAGGCTAAAAGAATTACCCGTTTGACTGGTGTCAAAACATTGGCCGCTTTTGACGGCATGTCACTTGATATTAACTTCAACAATCCGGCAAGAGCCCGCATCATGTCACTTAAGGATGTGGATGCGCCTTTCCACGGATCAAATAATAATCTATCACATTTCGAAAGGAAAAATACAAACAGACTTGCAATCAAACATGGGGAAACTGATGAGCTTGCACATATGAATAAAAGGCCTAATCATTAATGTTGCTCGGATTTATAAAGCCTGAGCGAATCATATGGTCTGCCAAAACTATTGCAGTTGAGGATTCGGCAACAACAGTTACTCTCGGACAGATGCAAGGATCGTGTCTTCCTTTTATTTCTATTTTTTTATTTTCCATTTTTTCCAAATCAATTGAGTCCTGACATTTGGAAATTGAAGGGGTTGGCTTTATTGCAATTCTTGAAATAATAGGCATTCCATTGCTCATACCACCGATAATTCCACCTGAATTGTTTGTTTTGGTTTTAACAGAATCATTTTCAATATAATATTCGTCATTGATTTCGGATGCACATTTATCTGCTACATCAAAGCCCAAACCTATCTCAACACCTTTAACAGCACCAATATTCATCAGAATTCTTGCAAGATCTCCGTCAAGCCTTTCAAAGACAGGTTCACCAAGACCTGCCGGAACGTTAACTGCAATTGTTTCCACAATTCCTCCAACAGAATCTCCTTCCTGTTTTTTGGAAAGAATTAACTCTTCCATTTCTTTTGCGGCTTTCAAATCAGCGCAGCGAACAGGATTTTTTTCAATATTGCTTTTGATTTCATCAAATGATAATTTTTCAGCTTTAATGTCTCCGATTTGTGTAACGTGTGAAATGATTTCTATGTTCTGTGTATTCAGGAGCTTTTTGGCAACTGCCCCTCCAATGACATGTCCTATAGTTATCCTGCCGCTTCCACGACCCCCACCATTGTAATCGTAATTTCCGTATTTTGTCATCCAGCCATAATCACCATGTGAAGGGCGTGGTGTGTCTTTAAACATTGAATAGTCTTTGGAGTGCTGATTTTTATTAAAAACAACTCCTGTTATTGGTGTTCCATCAGTTTTTCCTTCAAAAATTCCTGACAATATCTGGACTTCATCAGATTCTTTTCTAGGTGTGGTTACACTGCTTGTGCCAGGTTTTCTTTTATCCAATTCCTTTTGAATATCTTCAACACTCAGTTCAAGATTTGCAGGGCATCCGTCAATAACAGCGCCTACTGCAGTTCCGTGGCTTGAACCAAAGCTTGTAATTTGAAATTTTTCCCCAATTTTGTTTGACATACTAAATTATATTTAATTTAAACTATTAATACTTAAATAATTTTAATGTGTAATATAAATACAAGGTGAAATAAAATGCAGTTTCCAATTACAAGAATGAGAAGATTAAGAAAAAACTCAAAAATTCGTGATATTGTACGTGAAACAAAACTTCAAAAGGAAGATTTGATTTATCCAATTTATTTTAAACAGGAACTTAAAGGAGATGAAAAAGAGGAAATCTCATCCCTTCCGGGAGAATACAGATACTCTTTGCAAAGCGGTGTGGAATTTGCAAAAAAACTCGAGGCAAAAGGATTAAAATCAATTATTGTTTTCGGTATCCCTCCAGAAGATGAAAAGGATGAAATAGCAACTCCTGATTATGCAGATACCGGAATCGTTCAAAAAGCCATCCGTGAACTTAAAAAACAGACCAATCTGGTTGTAATTAGTGATGTGTGCTTATGCCAATACACTTCTCATGGACATTGCGGTCTGATTAAGGAAAATGATGATACTGATGACGGAATCGAAATATTGAATGATGAGTCATTGGAATACATTGCAAAAGTGGCGCTTTCACATGCACGTGCCGGTGCTGATATCGTAGCTCCTTCAGACATGATGGATGGAAGAGTTGGAGCTATCAGGCAGGCTTTGGATGAAAACGGATATTATAATGTTATGATAATGTCATATTCAGCAAAATATGCATCAGCTTTCTATGAACCCTTCCGTCAGGCAGCCTGTTCATCACCTCATAAAGGGGATAGGAAAAGCTATCAGATGGATCCTGCAAATGCCGTTGAAGCTATTCGCGAATGTGAACTGGATGTGATTGAAGGCTGCGACTTTTTAATGGTAAAACCTGCTTTACCTTATCTGGATGTTGTAAGAACAGTTAAGGATGAGTTCATGCTGCCTCTTGTTGCATATAATGTAAGCGGTGAATATTCAATGATTATGGCCGCAATCGAAAAAGGTTATCTGACTGAAAGGGCAATAATGGAAAGTCTGCTTTCAATAAAAAGAGCGGGTGCTGATTTGATTATTACAAACTTCGCACCTAAAGTGCTTTTAGAGGACATGATAGAATGAATCCTTCTGAAATAGCTAAAATTGCTCAAATTGCTTCAGCTCTTGAAGTTAGCGGATATCCGAAGCCCGGAAATGTTCACAGAACCAGGGATTATGATGATATGGTCTTTGAAGACTTTATTATCAGCGGAATTGTAATTGGAGACACAATCCGTGAAGCATGCACTGATGTGGATATTGAAAATCCTTTGCTTGGAAAATACATTCTGCAGGCTGTTGCAGAAACCGACAGGTGGATTAAAAACAACACTAACCTGGGCATTGTGATGATGACCACTCCGATAGCCGTGGCTGCTGCCATCAGTGATAATTTTGATGAAATCCGTCCAAATATTGTTAAATTAATGGCAAATACCTCTGTTGATGATGCATGTGACCTGTATGATGCAATAAACATTGCCGATGCCGGTGGAATGGGAGACCAGGACGAGTATGATGTCGCTTCAGACAATGCCAAAAACGAACTTCGTGAAAACAAGCAAACTATGTATGATGTCTTGAAAATATCTGCTCCATGGGACATGCTTGCCCGTGAGATGACTTCCGACATGCCTGCCGTTTTTGAAATAGGCTATCCAACTTACCATGAGCTTAAAGATGAAAAATCCTTAAATGACGCATGTCTTTTGACATTTTTAACGATATTGTCTCAGGTTCCGGATACATTGATTTCAAGAAAATACGGTTCTGATGAGGCTTTAAAAATTTCTATGATGACAAGGGATCTGCTTAATCTGAAAGATGAAGCTGATTTTATGGAAAAAGTCTCTGAATTTGATGATTATCTGTACAAAAATCACTACAATCCTGGAACAACAGCTGATTTGACTGCAGCTTCAATTTTTGTCAGTTATTTAAAGTCAAACTTTGAATAACTTCTTTTTTTAATTTATTTCTAAAAATTCCGGTGTATCGATTAGACAAGGTATGATGGCTGATACAAGCATCAATGGAATCAGATTCATTGGAAATATAATCATTAAAAGCAGCACGACTGCAAGAGGCTTTCTTAAAATTCCAGCCATAAATGATGTCGTAACGATTGCCATTGAAATTACAGGATCCATATTTAAAATAATGCTCATTGCATAGCCCATTGCAGTTCCTGAAAATATCAGAGGGAAGAAATGCCCTCCTTTAAGGCCAGTTTCAATGCAGATATTGGTTAAAACTATTTTTATAATGCTTGTTAATATCAGGATTATTACTCCAAGCTGTGCGCCGGTCTCCATCAGAATATAAATCTGCTCCTCTCCGGAAAACATTGTTAAAGGAAGCAATGTTCCAATCACACCCAATATTAATCCGCCGATAACACCCTTTAATATGAAATTGTCTTTCAGGTTTTTAAATAATGTTTCAGACATTTTATGGCTTAAAAAATATACATATGAAAGGACAGTTCCCAAAAGTATCATCAATATTATGCCGGGATAATTGAGATTATCCAGTGTTGCTGTTCCTATTGAATGTAGGCCAGCATGATTATGGGTTAAATGGTTTAAAAATACGAATATTCCAAAAGAGCTTAAAATGGCTACAAAATATAATATGTTTTTTGAGGTTTTAGGCAGTGAGCTTTCCTCGTTTTCAATAGGCTCCACAAAACCGAACATTGGGGAAGCAAATATTGTACCTAATGTTGCCGTAATACCGATATGTGCCAGTTCCTCAAGCTCATCATTGAATATCGTGAGTTTGTCTCCAATCCATGTAAACAATCCTGCAATTATGCCGGTCAATCCAGCTTCTGGCCCAACACTTGCACCAAGAATCAGTGGCAATATTGCAGAAACTGTGGATGAAAAAATATTATTATATGAATATCTGTGATCCTTTTTAACGGTCTTGATTACTTCATTCAACTCTTCGGGACTGTCTCCGTATTTGTTTTTCCACAAACCAATCAACAAACCTCCAATTATACATACTATAATTGTATAATATTTGAAGTTGATTAATCTTGGAATGTAGTCCCATAGAAAATGAATTCCGAAGTTCATGCCTCTCATGAAACACCAGATTATCGCTCCGGCTATGATTCCGATAATCACAGTATATATTGTTAAAAGCAAATTGTTTTTCAAATCCATCAGATATTCCTCAAATTCTATTATTAAAAATGTCTTTGTTGAATTAACTATTTATTTTATACTGAATATATTTAATATATGAAAACCAGAACCATTAATATTTCTAAAGATACTTATCGCATTTTGTCTGAACTTGCATCAGAAAATGATACTTTTGATGACGTTATAAGATTTTTAATCTGTTATTTTGAAGAATTCTCAGATAATCAGGCCAAATCATATAATGGGGAAATAGTAAATTTTGAAAGCGGAAATTTGGATAATGTCACGAAATTAACTTTAAATGATTTGGAAAAAAGAATATCTAAATTAGAAAATAGTTAATGGTGATGTTTGGTGAAATCTATTTAAAATAGCTTCTGTGTTTTTTAAGATAGTAATTGATGTAGATGTATCCGATTAGAGAACCGACGGCCATTCCGCTAACCAGACCTGCATAAATTCCAATATCTCCAAGTCCAAATATGAATCCGAACAATCCTGCGAAAATCACTTCAAGAATAAATGATCTGAGCACTGTCAGAACAAGGGATATTGTTCCTTTTCCCATACTTTGGAACAGATTTCCGGCCATTACTCCCAAAGGCATCAACAGTACAAAGAAACATAATATGCGCAATGCATCCACAACTCTTGGAGCCAAAACGGAACTGTCTGTGGAATATGAAAATATAAAAGACAACGGCTCTGCAAAGACAAAGAAGAATGCACAGATGATAACTGAGGATATCAGACCCAGTTTCACACCATAATTGAGTGCTGTTTTCATGTTATCGTAATTACGGGCACCGTAGGCCGCTCCGCCCACTGTAAGCGCAGCTATTCCGATACCGATCATCGGTGCAATTCCGACTGAAACCAGTCTCCATGTGGCTGTATATGCTGCCACGGCAACTGTTCCGGCAAGTATCGTCAGCCAATAGTTCATAAGAATTGATACGAATGATATGATGAACTGTTCCAGGCTTGCCGGTATTCCCACAACCAGAATGTCCTTATATATTGTCAGATTGGTTTTGTATTCGCTCATCCTGATTTCAAGAAAGCTGTCTTTTTTAACAAACATCCAATAAAGCATTGGAATCATTGATAAGGCACCAGCCAGAACTGTCGCTATTGCAGCTCCGCCTACTCCCAAACCCAATCCGTAAATGAATATTGGATCGAGAATCATGTTGATTATTGCAGTCAGCATCAGCGGATATGATGCCCTTTTGATTTCTCCCTGTGACCTGAATATTGCAGCCATCATTGCCGGGAGAAATATTGAGAAAACTCCTGCAATCACTATGTATCCGTAGGTTAATGCCTCACCAAGCACTTCTTCAGCACCCATAACTAGAAGCAGTTGCCTTAAAACCAAAATAAGGGCAATTGTTGCAATTACTGTTACGATTATGCTTAACATTATTGAGTGAATTGCACTGTTTCCTGCGCTTTCATAGTCCTCTGCTCCGATATATCTTGCAATCAGGCTGTTGGAACCTGCTCCAAGTCCGTTTGCAAAACCTACCATTGCCAGAAACAGTGGCGTTACAAATCCCACGGCCGCAAGAGGTCCCGGACCTAATCCTGCAACCCATATGCCGTCAATGATGTTGTTCATCATCATGAACAGGTTACTTATGATGATTGGCACGGCCAGTTTGTTGATCGCCTTTTTCGGATGATTCACGATTAAGTTAATGTCTTCGTTGGCTTCCATAATAATCTACTCATAGATAACTTGTGTCAATGTTTTATATATACTAGTGACTTTTTTTTATCAAAAATTTCAGAAATTCGCATTTTGACAGCAATTTTTCAATACTTTTATTAATTAATTAGAATATATATTATACTATTATTAATGATAATTAGTATGGTGTTTAAATGAGTGAGGATATTAAAAAAACCATTAATGAATTACATATTTATGAAAAGAAACTTTTAAAAGAATTGGAAGCAAATCCTGAGGCGACTCCTGAAGATATTGCTCAAAATGCTGGTATGGACATCAAATCAGTCATGAGTGCGGCAGGTTCACTTGCTTCAAAAGACATTATTGAAGTTGACAAAAAAGTCCAGGAAACCTATTCCCTGACCGATGACGGACTCAAATACGCAGAAGAAGGCCTTCCTGAAAGGAAAATATTGGACGTTCTTGCCAAAAAGGATCATATTAACATGAAAGATTTGGCAAGCGAAACTGGAATTGATAAAAAAGAGGCCAATATTGCTATCGGATGGCTTCGCCGTAAAAACTGGGCGGATATTGATAAGGGCGTAGTTAACATCACTGATTTCGGTAAGGATTTCGCATCAAAAGTCGATGTTGACGAAAGGGTTCTGGATTATCTCAAAACCAACGCTGACGGAGTCAAATTCTTTGCTGACGATTTGATGGATGGTTTTAAAAAGCTCACAGGCAGAAAAAACATTTTAAAAGTTGAAAAAGAAACCTCACACTCTTTTAAACTATTGCCTAAAGGTGAAGCTATTCTAAAAGAAGGATTCACAATACAGGAACAGGCTACTCAGTTAACACACCAGCAACTAAAAGATGGAGAATGGAAAAGCTTACAGTACCGTCCGTATGACATCAATGCCGAAGCACCAGTCATATTCGCAGGTAAAAAACATCCTTTAAGGGTAATCATTGATGAGATTCGTGAAATATTTTTAAACATGGGTTTTTCAGAAGACAACGGCGAATTTGTGGAATCAGCATTCTGGAACTTTGATTCTCTTTTCCAGCCGCAGGACCATGCGGCCCGTGAAATGCAGGACACATTCTACCTTAAAAATCCGCTGACATGTGACTTGCCTGACGGTGATATAGTCAAACTAACAGCTGAGACTCACGAAACCGGTGCGGATACAGGTTCTATCGGATGGCAATACAACTGGAGTGAAGACATCGCACGCCAAAGCGTTTTAAGAACCCACACAACCGGGATTTCAACAAAACATCTATTTGAGCATGAACCTCCAATCAAAATGTTTTCAGTCGGAAGGGTATTCAGAAGAGAAACCTTTGACTATAAGCACTTGCCTGAATTTCACCAGGTTGAAGGACTTGTCTGCGGTGAAGGAATCAGCTATCAAAATCTTTTAGGAACTTTAAAAGAATTTTATAAAAAATTAGGATTTGAAGTAAGATTCAGACCTGCTTATTTCCCTTACACTTACTTATCAACAGAAACCGAAATATATCTGGAGGAAAAGGAAAGCTGGATTGAACTTGGAGGATCCGGAATGTTTAGACCGGAAGTACTTAAACCTCTCGGAATCAATCAGCCTGCACTTGCTTTCGGTTTAGGTATTGAAAGACTGGCCATGATTAGATATGATGTGGCTGACATCCGTATGCTTTACAAAAGCGACATCAAATGGCTTCGTGAACTGAAACTGGATAATGGAGTGAAATTATAATGGCTGTCAAGTTGCTTTCTTGGAATGTAAATGGAATCAGAGCAGTTTCCAAAAAAGATGAATTCTGGGATTGGTTTGACAGTACAGATGCGGATATCATTAATTTCCAGGAAGTGAGAGCTACCCAGAAGGATATTCCAAAGAAATTAGCTGAAGTCGATGAATACGAATCACACTTCAATGAGGCTGAAAAGAAAGGATACAGCGGTGTCGGAACATACTCCAAAATAACTCCCCTCAATGTCACACGAGGATTGGGAATTGAAGAGCTTGACAGTGAAGGAAGAGTATTAAAAATAGAGTATGATGATTTCATATTGTATAATATTTACTTCCCGAACAGCGGAATGAATGCAAAACGTTTGGATTTCAAGGTTGCATTCTGTAACGCTTTATTGGATGAGCTTAAACAGCTTAAAAGTCAGGGCAAAAACCTTGTAATCACAGGAGACTACAATATTGCTCACCACCCGATTGATGTTTACAATCCTAAAAACTGTGAAGGAAAATCAGGTTATCTTCCTGAAGAGCGTGCATGGCTTGATGAACTGGAAGAAGCAGGTTTCATTGATACTTTCCGTATGTTTGATGAGGGAGAGAACAATTTCACCTGGTGGAGCTATCGTACCCGTGCCCGTGAAAGGAATGCCGGTTGGCGACTTGATTATTTCTATGTGAATGAAGAAATTAAAGACAAAGTTAAATCTGCAGAAATTTTAAATGACATTTACGGTTCTGACCATTGTCCGGTCACTTTAGAACTTGAATTTGATTAAAGAGGGTTAATATGATGAGAAATGATGATGATCGTGTAGTATTTTTTGATGTGGACGATACATTATTGGATACTTCCACTTTCGCACAGACTGCAAGAAAAGCAGCTATTGAATTGATGGTAGACAACGGATTGCCTTTGGATAAGGATGAGGCATATGGTGTTTTAAAAACCATTATCCGTGAAAAAGGATCAAATTACGGCAAGCATTTCAATGTACTGACTCAGGTGGTTTTAGGACATGAAGACCCGATGCTTGTAGCTTTGGGCATGATTACTTATCATAATGTTAAAATGGCACTTTTAAGGCCATTTGCCGATACTATTGACACGTTAATCTATTTGAAAAGCCAAGGGTATCGTTTGGCAGTCATATCCAACGGTATCACAATCAAGCAATGGGAAAAACTGGTCCGTCTCAATATATATTCATTTTTCGATGAGGTTATAACTTCAGAAGAGGTTGGCCATAAAAAGCCGGATAAAATAATCTATGATGTTGCTTTAAGAAAAATGAATGGTGATCCTGAAAAGTCAGTGATGATTGGAAATAAATTCCGTGAAGATGCCCTAGGTGCCGTAAATGCTGGCATGAGTGCTATTCTTGTCAATTCCGATGTCACCGAAGAGGACAGGCAATACATTAAAAAAGAGCAGCTCGACATTACCATCATTGATAACATCGGTGATGTAAATACTATTTTATAATTAGAAAAATGCATCAAGGCTTTGCTGTTTTTCACCGACAGACAAGTCTTGCAAATCTTTTTTTGAATAGCCAAGTGATTCCATTATACGTCCGACGGCAGGAATTATCTGGTTATTGACATAATAATCCTTATCATAGTCAACACCTTCACTGTATTCATATGGAACTGCCCTTTGGCTTATTGAACCCTTTCCTTTTTTTATTATATACTGTATGATGGTTCCTCGGGATACCTTGATTCCGTGGTCTTCGATTATTTGGGCTGCAACCACATGGGGGCCGACCTGTTTGTATTCGCTTAAAGGCTTGTTGATTTGCGTGTGTATGATAAGTTCCTTATTGTCCACTTGTCCTTTTCTGAGCCTTTTCATAACTTTTTTAACTTCATTGATTGCTTTATCGGAATCCCCTTCCTTAAGCAGAGCCATTAGCACAGCTTCCTGAGTCTGTTTGACAATCGGTGCCCAGTCCCTTCTGACCAGTTCAAGTCCCTTAGCTATTATTTCACCGTCTTCAATGACCGCATATCTCTTTTTGGTTACAAAAAATCCCCTTCTGTAGAATCCTTCATATTCAAGTTCCATGCTTTCAGGTAGTGTTGAATTGAAATCCTTTAAAAACAATTCTGCTTGGGATTTGATTTCAGCTTCTAGTTCAATCTGTTCTTTTGAATCTTTCATACACAAGCACCATATTATACTTTGACATTAGTATATAAAATAACTTTTCACTGACAACAATATTTACATGTGGGAACAATTTTAATGCCTCAGAACAATTTTTTTGCTTATTTAAATGTGGATTACTGTTCAAATGCTCTAGGAATTTATTTTTATACCTTTTTGAATAAAGTATTGGTAGAGGTTTGATATTATGAAAACA
>NZ_JAFSNZ010000051.1 GCF_017447225.1 Methanobrevibacter sp.
GAAAATTACTTTGGAAATACATTAGATAGGCACACTAAAAGAATTTATAGAACTCCTGAAGGAATATTTGATTATATTATGGCTAGAAAAAATGGATGGGTAGAAAATCAAAAAAAAGTCCTAACAAAATGACAGTCCCATATATTTATTAATAATCAAAAATAAAACTTAATATTAAATATTGTGTTTATTTACAATATTTATGTATGTATTATTGTACAGAACGAACATTCTGTTTGATTACTTGATTTTTAGAGAATATGAGGTAATTAAAAATGACGAAAAAAAGGATGGGGGTATTGCTGATACTACTCCTTGTAATGATTATAAGTGTCGGCGCGATTTCAGCGGCCGATACCAATAATACATTGCTGGGGGAAGGCAGTGATACGAATATTGCAACGACTTCCGTTGCTATTGAAGGAAACAACGCCACTTCACCTGGAAGTGAAGCCGGCGATGACGTTGTAGAAATTAGTGCAAATGATGATTCGGATGGTGTGTCCGATGAGAAATTAGGGGGAAGTGCTTCTTCTAATGTAGGCGAAGAGGTACTTTCTGCTTCAAATGATGATTTGCTTAGATCCAATGGAAATAATTTTTTGTATAACGGTAAATGGTATGAGGATTTAGATGATGCTTTTGATGACGCTGATGATGATCCCGGAAATAAAATTATATACGTTTGGAGAGGTACATATAAATACACTGACGATTCGGATGAATTTAGTATTACAATTGATGATCCAGTATCTATAACACTCCAGCCCTATGACTCTACCCATGAAGTTATTTTTGACGCTGAGGATAAGGATTATTTCTTCACGGTACAAGGTAATAATGTACATCTCACAATCAATGACATTACCTTTAAAAATGGGAATGCATATGATGGTGGTGCTATAGAAGTTGAAAATGGTGGACAAGTGACCTTGAACAGATGTACATTTGAAAGTAATAACGCTTATGACAATATTGCTGGTGGTTTTGGATTAGGTGGAGCCATAGTTGTGGATGAAGGTTCACTTGAAGCCAATGACTGCCGATTCATTAGCAATTGGGCAGGAAGATACGGTGGAGCAATCTGTATTGAAGATTTCGGTACAGTTACACTCAATAACTGTTATTTCAGTGGAAATGAAAAGAAACATGGTAATGATAAAGTATCAAACAATTTTGATGATTATGATATAGATGATGGTAAAAGTGCAGATTGGTCTTTTTATAATTGTCTGTTTGTAGGAAGCGGTTCTATTGGTATTGACGTGGATGCTCCTGAAAAATCAGTTACAATAACTCCGGATATTAATGATGATGCAAATCTGGTGGTTTTATATAAAGATGGTTCTTATTATGATGAAGCACCTTGGGCTAGTGGCCATTCTGCAACTTTCAAAGGTCATTATAACACAGGCCTTGATGCAGGAACATATACAGTTTACATGATGAAAGATTCGGAAAAAAGATATGAGTATTCAGGAAATACTTTTACCATTATAGAACCTAATTTTATTTTATATGATGGGAATTTAAATTATGTGAATGTATTTGAAACTTTAAGTGCTGCTGTAAATGCTATTCCTAATGGTGGAACTGGTGTAATTAATGTTAAAGGTGGAACTTACACAGGTTCTGGTAATCTTAACGTGCAGATTAACAATAAAGTAGTTACAATTAGTCCTAAATCTGATGAGGACTCTGTCACTTTTTCAGGCAATTCTCAAACTAATTTCTTGGTTGTAGGTTCTAATTCCAAACTCACTATTGAAGATATAAATATAACAGGAAAGTTTTCAGATTCCGCATTAAAATTCACTGCCAATTCAGAAGGTAGCATTTCAGATTGTGAATTTACACGTATTTATAATCAATATCAACTTGGAAACCCGATTAATGCACAAAATTCAAATTTAGTACTGAATGGTTGTACTTTTGAAATAAACGGTCCGACACTCTTCAAAAACACTATTGTAAATATTGATGACTGTACTTTCACTTCTAATAACGGAACTTATGGTGGAGCTATCAATGCTGATTCTTCCACATATTTAACTGTTACCAACTCAGAATTCAGCGATAATAATGCTCTTGAGCAAGGTGGGGCAATATATGCTACTAATCTTGAACTCCATAGTACTGAATTTATAGGAAATTTTGCCAACTTAGGAGGGGCTGTTTATATAACCAGCCAAAGTGACAGTCTAATAAACATTACCTACTGTGTTTTTGATACAAATAGGGCAACAAGTTACAGAAACATATACTTCGAATCACTCACAAGAAAATTTAATTTCAAGTTCAATGAATATGATTTGGATTTGAAAATATCTTTAAAAGATGATTCCTATGGTTCTGATTCTATTCTTTATGGTGATTTTGACTGGGGATCAAATTTAAATAATAATTATACTCTTTTAACTGGATTTGTAGATGAGGAAAATATCTTTGGAGATATTGTTACAGTTGTAAATAAAAAATTTGAAATAAATCTTGGAGTGCTTCCTGGCGGAACACATGAAATAGTAATGGCAGGTATGTATAATCAGGGAGACAGTAATGACCATTTCTGGCAACATGACTACTATAACGATTTATACGGAAACGAATTCTATTTAAGTGGTCCAGTATATGCAAAAATTGGAATTGAAAAAGCTAAAATCAATTTAACTCTTGAAGTAAAGAATGTATTAATACCTGAAACGCCTGTTTTAAATGTTTATTCTGATAGGAATCTGAATTTTACTATTTTCATTCAAAATAAATATTATCAACTTGAAGTTGTAAACGGTAAAGGCAGCATGCAACTGACCGGCCTTGATTTGGGTAATTATACAGTTGTTGCTATGCGTGACGCTGATGATAACTATGAGTTTGCAATGAATTTCACTTCATTTTCAATTGCCAAAACATACAGCAACTTCATTGTTTTAAGTACAAATGTGGAATATGATACATTAAATGAAGCTGTAGCTAATTCTAATGATGATGATACCATTTATATTAAAAACGGCACATATTCTAATACTGGAATAGTGATATCCAATAAGACTCTCGATATCATTGCATTGGAAGGTGCGATCTTTGATGCTCAAGGCAGTGACGCCAATTTCATAATAGTCAATGAAAACGCTGCTGTTGATATATCCGGCATAACATTTAGAGGAATTCACAACAGAAATACCAATTATGGTGCTATAGTCAATCACGGATATCTTTCACTGACTTCATGTAATTTCACAGACAATAAGATTACAAAGACATCATTTTCTGAAAATGGTGGAGCAGCCATATTCAATGACGGATATTTATTGGAAATTGACTACTGTAATTTCATAAATAATGCCGCTCCTTTAAAAGTAAGTACTGCAGCTGTCACATCCTTGAGTCATGAAGACGTTTCAATCACAAATTCCAAATTCATAAATAACACTGCACGTGAAGGTGGAGCATTGCACTTCAAAAACATAACCCAATTTGAAACAGTAATCACTTCATGTGACTTTGAGCGTAATACTGCTGTTAAAGGGTCTGCAATATATGTAGGCAACAATTCCAAATATATTTCTGTCACTCTATCTGATTTCAAGAAAAATGATATCAAAAATAGTTTGGGAGAAAAAACTCAACTTGAAGGTGGAGTAATTTATGTCAATGCCAATAGTGATGTGGTCTTTGATATCAGTTTATCTAATTTTAAAGACAACGCAAACAGCAATGTTGATGGTGGAGTCATATGTCTTGATGGAGTTTCAAAAGCATACATTGAAAGCACCACATTCACTAACAATAGCGGTAACGTGGGTTCTGTAATTTTAATCAAAAATCCTTATAATAAAAAGCTCTCATTATTTGTAGACAGCAGTGCGTTTACAAATAACAATGCAGTAACTGGAGCCATTGTAACATCTCCTAAAGTTACAACATTCATTGATGAGTGTGTTTTTGCAAATAACACTGGAGAAAACAGGAATATTTACAGCAATGGATTTACAGTAGTTCATGACTCCGTTTTAGATGTCAAAGATGCTAAATTAAATGCACCATCTGTTCAATATGGTGAAAGTTCAACAATCACTGGTGCAGCAGATTTCGGTGCAAATCTCTATGCAGTAGCCAATTTAACAGTCGCAGGTGAAAACAACATTGTGGAAATCAAAAACAATTCATTCACCTATGATGCAGGCATATTGGGTTACGGCAAATATTATGCTGTTTTAAACAGTATTACAGATAACAATAACAATACATATCTAATGGACAGTATAACTGAAATTTTCAGAGTTAACCGTAATGGCATTGAATTTAATGTTTCCGTTGACAACATTACATATGGTGAAACCCTGAAAGTTGTTGAAAGCCTACCTTCAAATGCAATGGGCACATTGAATTATCAATTGAACGGAAAGTATTATACAAAAGAAGAAATTGAGTCATTGATTTTGGATGCTGGAAAATACACACTTGTAGCAGATTATAATCATGAAGATTATGTGCCAACATCAGCTACGGTTAATTTTGAAGTTTATAAAGCCAATCCTACCATATCTGTATCGGATGTGGAAGTGGAATATAACGACAGTATTATTGTAGACATTCAAACAAACGTTCCGTCAATATATATAATAGAAATCGAAGATTACAGAAATATCGTATTTATTAATGGCAGCAGGTCTGTTGAAATAGAAAAAACATTTGAACCTGGCACTTACACAATCAAAGTTACTTCCCGAGAACGTGTAAACTACATATCAAATTCCACTGAGGCAATTTTGAAAGTCGGCGGAAATATTAATGTATCTAACTTAAATGCATCTTCAGTTGACACTTCCAATAATATTCCTGACCAGTCATTAATGACTTCTTCATACATTAAGCAACCAATAATTGATGATATTAACAGAAACATTAATGGTTTAAAATTAAAAGCAGATAATGCCAACAATGATAATATTCTTGGTTCTGCAAATAATGATATGCTTGGTGATGAAAACGGAGAATATAACTTCCTTTTCCAATACGATGAAGATGATGATTACAGCTATTTTGATACTCTAGAAGATGCAGTTGATGAAGCTCTATTATATGGTTCAGGTATCATTACAGTTAGAGGAGGAACATATTCTGTATCCAGTATGGATATTGAAGGAGAAGTTGAATTAACAATCAAGGCTTATGAAAATGAAGAGGTTACCTTTGACTGTGGTGGCGAATATTACTTCATGCTTTTAACATATGATACTGAAACATATCCGACTGCGACACCTCCGTTTTTTGAGGTATATCAGACAGACGGTCCTACCGTCACACTTGAAAACATTACCATAATCAATGGAGTTGCTACTTATGGTGGAGCTATTGACCTGAGAGCAGGTACTTTGGTCTTGAACAACTGTAATTTCCACAATAAC
>NZ_JAFSNZ010000052.1 GCF_017447225.1 Methanobrevibacter sp.
ACAAGGTATAATTTGGGTCTTTAATATCTAAATTTAATCTGTGTTTCATGTAGATCGCCAAATAAATATATGTAATGCATTATATTTAAATTTAACGATATTATAGAACCCTTTATTAAAAATTATTATAAATTCATCTGTATTTTTATAAACCCTAAATAATAACTATTACAAAATAGAAAAATAAAGAAAATTAGAAAGAATTTTTATCAAAAAAATTCAGACCCCTAAAAATATTATATTTCAACAAACACATGTATAGTTTAATTGTAAAAATAGTATTTTTTTGGAATCATTGCCATATTGCACAATGAAGTGTAATATTCCACATGCAGCAATGATTCTTTTACTCACAAAATGATTTGAAGTTTTACTTCGATTATACTTTAATATTTATACTTTTGAAGAAAAATAATAAAAAATAATGTAGTCAATGAAAATCAACTACATCTATGTGTTATTTGTAAGATTATATGATGCTGAGTGAACGGAAGTCAGTTTATTGGTGTTCATTGCTGATGTGAACTCATCTAAAACATCTCCGTCCTTTATAATCTGAACAGTCACATGATCAACGTCAACATAGTTTTGCGTGACGTATGAACTTATAGTTGCCGGGTAGTCGCTGTCCTTATAGTAATCATAATAAGACAGCTTGTTTGTCGTTGATGTCACTTCATTGTCGTTTGCATCATAATATATTGTCTTTATCATATAGCCGTTCATATCATCCGGGAAATTGTTTATGAAACCTGAAACATAGTATGAATAGTACAGTTTTCCGCTTGAGGTGTAATCATGAACATATACCTCATCAAATGTAATGGTTATGTTTTTTTCTGTAACTTCATTATCGCCGGAATTGAAAATAAAAAATCCTGCAGCGACAATTAATATTACTACTGCTGCAATCATTATGATGCATCCAAGATTAGATACAGTATTATCTGAAGGCTTTTCAGCTTTCGGTTTTTCCTGCTTATTGATTGGTACGTCCTCAATGTTTTCTCCGCATTCGATGCAGTGCTTTGCATTGTCCGGTGAGTTGACGCCGCAGTTAGGACATGTCTTGCTCATAGTTAGTCTCCATAATTTTGTTAATATAATATATCTAACTTATTATTAAAATAATTTCTCATTAATTTTAAATACTTTTTAGAATAAACTATTATTCATAAAAACAATCGGAGAGTATTATAAATGAAAATTATAGCACTTCAAGCCAGTCCACGTGTAGGTGGAAATTGTGACGTATTAATGGACGAAATGATTAAAGGCGCAGAGGAAAACGGCGCTGAAGTAACCAAATACTACCTTGAAAAAGAGGATATCGCACCATGTAAGGCATGCATGTTCTGCGCTGAAAATCCTGACTGTGTAAGGGAAGATGACGGTAACAAAATCATCAATGAGCTAGTAGCTGCAGACGGAGTAATATTTTCAACACCAATATACTACGGTCAGATGTCAGCTCAGGGAAAACTCATAATCGACCGTTTCTACGGCATAGGCCAAAACCCTGACAAAAGCCTAAGCGGAAAAGCAGCATTGATATTCACTGAAAATCAGCCTGAAGGAACTTACAAAGACTACATTGAACTTACAAAAGCATCCCCATTCGAATTCATGGGATATGATGTAATCGGCTATGTGGATGCGGGCAGCGCAGGTCCTGCAGGTATCGTAAAAGAGGAACAGGCTGACAAGTTAAAAGAAGCTTACGAACTCGGTAAAAAGTTTTAAAATAGCTCAATTTGAGCTATCTTCTATTTTTTCTATTTTTCTGTGTACCCCAAAGATTTTTGGTGTCTCTACTGTTTTTTGAATTCCAGAAAGTTGTGGTATTTCTGGCGTTTCTTTGGCGCTGAATATTTCTATTATCCCTTTTTGCATATCTTATTTTATTATATGTTCTGATACCTAAAACAAGGATTATAATTATCAAAATGACAGTTGCAATGTATCCTAAGATTGTTAAAATGAATCCGAAAACATCATTCTCTTCTTCAGGAAACTCAACTGTTCCAAAAGCCCTGTATGTAGGTGCAATAGGCAGGTTTGAACCTCTAATTACTGAACCGTTGAAGTGGACATTGTCATATGCTCCTGCAGTGTTCATTCCGTAAAATGATCCGTCATCGTTTGATATAAATAAATCAGTAACGTTTCCCTTGAATGTGTCATTGTCCACCTGATGGAAATAGAAAGTTGTTATGTCTCTTCTTTCCAATCCGAAACCGTCTGAAATTTCCAGTTTCTGCATGATTTTGACTTTATCTGTTGCGTTTAACTGGATATCGCCTGATCTGAAGTATGAGTATTTGTTCGGAATTGACAGATAGTCACCGGGATTTAGTTTGCCTTTGAAATGAGTGTCATTGACTACAGCCCAGTATGTACCGTTAGGTGACTTGATGATTGCATGTCCTTTTCCGTGAGCTGTTTTTATATCCTGAATTTCATTTAATCCTTCTTCTGTAATATTATTGTTTAAAATCATATCTGCAGTAAGATTTTCAATATATTCATTGTCGGAACCGTCATCAGATCCACCATATCCTATTGTCCAGCCGTCGCTTGTAACGATGACCTGGCAGAAGTATCCTCCTTCTTCCTTATGCTGTTTTATGGCCTGCTTTCCATGCCAGTCAGTTTCTTCGAGGAATATATCTGCAGCGTATCCTGCATCTCTTCTGAATGTCATAAGGCTGTTGTTTCCGTCAAGCTGACATACGACTGAACAGCATCCTGTCAGTTCGCTTGAGTTCGTAGTCTGCAATAATTCCACAATCTCATCGTATGTGGGATTATCATTTGCCGAATATGCACCCATTGCAAAGAGAAATACAATGAAGATGCCTAAAACCAATATAACACTCTTCTTATTCATATATACACTCTAAAATTTGATTAAAAAAATATATTACATATATATTTATACAAAGGAGTATAAAAACTTATGTTTTAATTAATATATGGGGAATTTTTTAAACAAGCGTTTAATTGGGATGTATAATTTTTATATTAATCAATATTTTACTGAATGAATGTATATCATTTTAACTAAAAATGTCAATGAAAAGCAAAATAGGTACTAATATATGCCATGAATGTGAAAATATTATTATAAAATCATTTATATATTGATTTTATTTAAGTGCTTAGATAATTTCCTAGTGATTTTATAGAAAGTTTTGTGTGATAAAATGAATACAAAATCTATTCTAGGAATATTGTTATTAATACTTGCATTATCCTTGACCTTAGGCTCTGTAAGTGCTGAAGAAATCACAAGCGATGATGCATCAGCAGACGTATTGTCTGTGGAAGAAACTGCTGTTGAGGAAGTTTCAAGCGATACTGGAAATGCTGCCGGTGAACCGGTGACAGCTAACGTTACAGCAGACACTTCAAAAGCCGATTTGGCAGTTGACGTGACTCCACTGCAACAGGTTGGAGACATGAACACCTGGAGTGTTGTTGTATACAATTACGGCCCAGATGTAGCTAAAAATACTATAGTAGCATTAGGCTCTGATAACTTAGCATATTATGATCACATTGCATTTTCCGGACAATTTGACCCTGAAACTGGTATTTGGTACGTGGGTGACTTAGCAAAAGGTGCATACACTGAATTAGTGCTTGCAATGTATAAAGTTGCTCCTGGACCAGCATTTATTGAAGCAGCAGCTGTAAGCGATACTTTTGATCCTGATTTATCAAACAATTATGATATTGCTTACATTGACGTAGAAAGCGCATCAGCAAGTGAAGAAACTTTACCTGCTACAGGCAATCCTTTAGCAATGGCTTTACTTGCTTTATTAGTAGTTGGAGTAGGCGGATTGAAAAGAAAATTATAGATTATTCTGATTCCTGACACTTCATTTAAATGATTGGTTATTTTAACTGGATTCATAAGGCAATATTCGGTTAACGCCTGTATTGTTTTGTGCTTTTAGTCACATATAAAATAATTATATTGTTTATTTGGATTTGATGGGATTATAATTGTTTATAATGGAGTTTTTAATCATAAACTCCCACTCTTTTTAAAAGTTTTTCATTTTACTATTTTTGAAAGATTCATACAAAAAATTTTTATTTCGTCATTATAATTCATCACAGAATATTCTGGTTCACGGTAGAATACCGCTTCATAATTTAAGGCTTCACATTCATCAGCTAACCTCCATGGAATATCTCCATGAAAATAGTTTTTTATAACAATTCTATTAATTGCATCATCAATTACCTGCAATTCATCTTTTGATAATAAATTCAAATCCGGTTCGGTTAATGAAGAGCATGTATTTAAAATAATTTCTGATATTTTTTCAATCTTTTTTTCATTAATTAATTCATTTACAGCAGCTGAAAAATGAACGGGTAGTAATCCTATTCTTTTTCGTATGTATCTTTCACCACTAATTGGCTTTTCATATTTCTCATAATAATCAAAGTCAGAAAAATACAGCAATTCATATAGAACTGCCCTGCCAATATTATCCTTTGATTCGCACTTACTTATTATGTAATGAATCATTGTTTTGAATTTTTCGAAATCAACTGTCATCTCGAACACCCAATACACCTTCATCAATCAGTTCATTAACAATATTATAAACATCTCCTAAATCAAGCTTTAAGTCATTTGCAATGTCTGACATGAAAACTCGTTTGTTCTGTTTACAGTATTCAATTATTTCTTCTTTTTGCTGATGGTATGGAATATCCCTTAATGTAATTTCTTCAATAATAGGAAGATTGAAA
>NZ_JAFSNZ010000002.1 GCF_017447225.1 Methanobrevibacter sp.
ATAACATTGAGAAATTAAAAAAATAATCAAAAATCTGGCGAAAAATTTTGAAAATAATAAGTGAACAAAATTCAATAATAGTATGAAAAATTAGTAAAAAAATGAACAGTAATTAATAACTAATAATTTCTGCCAACACTCAGTAATTCCCTTAAAAAGTATATTTCTAGTTAATAAAATATAAATTCTTGTTTGATATTTTAGTGATATCACTTATCATATTAGTTATTCTATCATTAATCTAATAGTGTAGTATTTATTCTTAAATTAAAATATATATTAATTATAGATTGTTATTTATGCATATATTTAGTTGTTATTTGAGAATTAACGAAATTTGAATTATTTTTTTATTAATTTTTCCTGTTTTTCAAAACATTTATATATCTTGATGATGAATATTTATTAGTAGGAAGGAAGTTTCCTTCCGACTGAATATTAATTTAGTCGAAAGGCATTTCCACTTTCCATTTTATTCAAAAGATGAATAATATACTCAAAAGATGATGTGAAAGAATGTCAGCAAAAGATAATAAATTAGACCAAATTATAAAGACTATTGAAGTAAATGATATAAAATTTTTGAAATTACAGTTCTCAGATATACATGGAATACCAAAAAGCATGGCAGTACCACTTAAAAAAGCTGATGATATCGAGGATATAGTGAATGACGGATTATTATTTGACGGATCTTCAGTCGCAGGATTAGCTTCAATTAATGACAGTGATTTACTTGCAAAACCTGACATCGATACTTTTTCAATGATTCCATGGAGGCCTGAATCAAAAGGTACTAGTAGATTCATTTGTGATATCTTCACTACACACGGAAAACCATACGACGGCGATCCAAGAGGAGTACTTAAAAAATCATTAAAATTAGCAGAAAAAAGAGGATACCAGTTCAATATGGGTCCTGAACCTGAATTCTTCATCATAAAAGAAGATGAAGACGGTAATTACATACCTGCTGATGAAGCTGAATACTTTGATGTGGAACCATTGGATCAGGGTACCGATATCAGAAGAGAAATTGTATTGGGTTTAGAAAAATTAGATTTCGATGTTGAAGTAAGCCACCACGAAGTGGCAGCTGGACAGCACGAAGTCGACTTCAAATATGCAGATGCTTTAAAAACAGCTGATGCAGTTATAACCTTCAAAGAAGCAGTCAAAGCATTAGTCAATAATTTAGGTTTCAAAGCTACATTCATGCCAAAACCGTTTTTAGGAATTAACGGTAGCGGAATGCACTGTAATCAAAGTCTGTTCAAAGATGGTGAAAACATATTCTATGACCCAGATACCGAAAATCAAATTTCACAGGAAGCTCTGTACTTCATTGGAGGATTATTAAAACATGCACCAGCATTATCCTCAATTTTATCCCCGACAGTCAACTCCTATAAACGTCTGGTTCCGGGTTACGAAGCACCATGTTACATAGCTTACGGATTTAAAAACAGGTCAACACTATTAAGAATTCCTGCATCCCGTGGATTAGGTACAAGAATCGAATGCAGATCCGCTGATCCGTCATGTAACCCATACTTAGCATTCGCAGTATTGCTTGAAGCAGGTTTAGACGGTATGGACAACAAAATTGACCCTGGTGAACCTACCGAAGAAAACTTATTCGCATATTCTGAAGATGAAATTGTTGAAAAAGGAATCAGCAGCTTACCTACAAGTTTATGGGAAGCATATCATGCATTAGAAGAAGACGAAGTAGTTAAAAACGCTCTTGGAGAAAAAGTATTCAATCAGTTCTACACTATCAAAAGAGCTGAATGGGATGCTTACAGAATACAGGTATTCGATTACGAAAGAGATGAGTATCTAAACGTATAGATTACATGGGGGCTGAATAAGCCCACCATTCATTTCTAATTTTTTGGAGGTATCAGAAGTTAAAAAGTGATGAAAAATAATTTTTTTTGGAATTTTGAATTATTTTTAAGGCATATAGTGTAATTTAAGGAATTGTTAAAGGCATATGATCAAAAGTTCATGATTATTATTTTAAGGCATATGATGAATTAATTTTGTTTCAATATGTGTATTCGCCGATATTTTATTTGGAGGTAAAAAAATGTGTGGAATAGCAGGTGTAATATACAAAGATAAAAAAACTCACCCCGTTGGGGACGCATTAACCTCAATGCTTGAATCATTACAGCACAGAGGTCCGGATTCAGCAGGTTATGCAATTTACGGCAGTTTGAACTTTGCTGAAAATTATTATCAATTAAACATTGAAGTACAAAGAAGAAGAGGTACATTAGATAATTTAAAATCATTATTAACTCAATTCAGTCCAATTTTTGAAGAACAGTTAGTTGAGTCTGTAGGTGGCTCAGATGTATACAAATGTAAAATAGCATTGGATGATTTTTCTCTTTTACAGCCATGCATCAGGGAAATTGACGAGATGGAAAACGTAAGGGTTATCAACGGTTCACATTCATTTGAAATGATAAAAGATGTTGGTCAGGTAAAAGACATCGCAGAGCGTTTTGATGTTACCAACAGAATGGGAACTCATGGTATAGGACACACCCGTTTTGCAACCGAAAGTGGTGTTGACCGCTATCATGCACACCCATATCAAAGCTACATCATACCTGACATTACTGTGGTGCATAATGGACAAATCACCAATTACTGGAAAATAAGGGATCCTCTTGAAAGAAAAGGACACACTTTCGAATCATTCAACGATACTGAATGCATTGTCCATTATATGGCAGATAAACTTAATCAGGGATATAAACTGGAAGAAGCTTTAGATCAGGCAGTTATTGATTTGGACGGTCCGTTTTCAATATTGGTCGGAACTCCTAACGGTATTGGTATTGCAAAGGATAAACTTGGTTTAAGGCCTGGTGTGATGGTGGAGACAGATGAAATTTTTGCCGTAGCTTCAGAGGAAATGGCATTGCATGATGTCATAGATTCAGACCAAATTGAGCAAATAGCTCCTGGAGAAACAAGGGCTTACACAATTTAGATAGGAGGCTTGTCTATGAAAGAATACGTTATTAATGCAAAAGATATGGATGCAAAAGAGTTAAACCGCACCATAAAAGAACAGGCAGTCTATCATGATAAACTTATAATCAATAACCCCGAATCCAGACATAATATCTGCGCAGGTCTGTCTGAAGATATAGAAATTGAAATCAACGGTTCCGCAGGTTATTTTGTCGGAACTATGGTCAACGGTCCAAAAATACATATCAACGGAAATGCAGGATGGTTTGCCGGAGATAACATGACAAAAGGTGAGCTTATTATCGAAGGTACTGCAGGTGACGGTGCAGGACAGGGAATCTATGGCGGAACCGTCATAATTAACGGAAGTGTCGGTTCAAGAACCGGTGAAATCATGAAAGGAGGAACAGTCATAATCGGCGGAAACAGTGGATACATGACTGGACTTCTTATGATGGGAGGCAAACTCATAATACTTGGTGATGTGACTGACGATGTCGGTGAATCAATCATGAGAGGAACCATATATGTTCTTGGAAACGTTAAAAGTTTAGGAAAAAATGCTGTTATGGAAAAAGCCACTCTTGAAGACCAGAAAGATTTAAAAGAAATCTTAACGAAATATGGCTTTGAACTAACTGATATAGATTATACAAATTTTAAAAAAATAGTTAATATGCAATAGGAGCTGAAAAAATGAGTGAACGCAGAATTGCTATGGTTGGAACACCATGTGAAATTATGGCAGCATCCAAACTACAAAATTTTACAGACAGCCCTATTGATGTTAAACTGGGCCTGTTCTGTATGGAGAATTTTTCATATAAATACTTTGGAAATCTCCTTGAGGAATATGATTTGAAAATGGATGATATTGAAAAATTCCAGATAACTAAAGGGTTCGTATTTTTATTGCTTAAAACTAAAGAGACAGTAAAAATACCTTTATCTGTAGCTAAAAGAGTTATCAGGAAAAACTGTAATCTGTGTGTTGAGCTAACTTCAGAAACTTCCGATATTTCTGTAGGTTCCATAGGATCCGATGACGGATGGTCAACACTTATAATCAGAACAAAAAAAGGTGAAGAGATAGTCAATGGGGCAATAGAACAGAAATTCATTGAAACTAAAGACCTTACGGAATCACAATTCAAACTGTTAAACAGGCTTGCGGAAACTAAAATAAACAACAATCTGGAAAACATTGAAAAAATGGAATTTTTCGCAAGGCCGGTACTATACCAAAGGGATAAATCAGACAGTTCAATCAATAAGGAAATTTCAGAATCCAACTTCATGGATTTGAAATATAATGTCATCGATATCGGTGCTTGTGTGCTTTGCGGAGCATGCGAATACATATGTCCTGATAAACTTATAACAATAGACGATACAAAACCTAGAATAAACGGGGACTGTCCTCAGGACTGTCATGCATGCTTTGCAGTCTGTCCAAGAACTTTCATTCCTGAAAATTTAAGAAATGACAGTTCTAAAGCGATAGGCGACTATATGAAAATCATATCAGTCAAATCCCTAAAACATACTCAGGGTCAGGACGGATCCATTGTAACGACATTGCTGGACTATCTGCTGACTTATGATATTGTAACGGATGCTCTTATCGTCGATAAGGATGAGTACTTCGCCTGGAAACCTTACGCTAAAATAACAAATGACATTGATGAGGTTGTTAAATCCGGAGGAACAAAATATTCGGTCTGTCCGGTATTCAAACCATTAAGAGATATCAAAGAGGGGGTGAACTAAATGCCATTCACTGTTGAAAGGAAAACAGAAATTTGTAAACAGAACAACGACAGGCCTGGCTGCTGCTGGTATTTATGTGACAATCCGAAAAAATCATCATGTAAAAACTGTTACAGCTGCTATTCAAACTGCCCTCATGACGTATATGAAGTAATTAATGATGAGCCTTATCCGATCCATCAGGAAAACTGTGTGGGATGTAAAATCTGTGAGGAAATGTGTCCTACACACGCAATATACGTCAGGCCTCTTGCTGATGAAGGAAGAGGAATCTGGTCAAACTCAACAATGGTTGAAATCAAAAGGAAAAGCCAGACAGGTGTATATAAAGTCCGTGGATGCGGACTGACCAGGAAAGTTCCTACATTCGATGATTTAAGTATATTGCCTGCACAGGTGTCCAGACCTCCAATAGATTCATACAGGGAAACATGCAAGACTTCAGTAGTGCTTGGAGACAGGTTTGCAGAAAACCCGATTGAAATAGACACTCCAATCATGATTGGGGCAATGTCATTCGGTGCGCTAAGTAAAGAAGCAAAAATTGCATTAGCTATTGGAAGCAGCAAAGTAGGTTCAATAGCAAACACTGGTGAAGGAGGAATGCTTCCCGAAGAAAGGCATTATGCTGACAAACTGATTGCTCAGTATGCATCAGGTCGTTTTGGAGTCTCAGCAAGCTATTTAAACAATGCTGAAGCTGTAGAGATAAAAATAGGTCAGGGTGCAAAATCCGGTATGGGAGGACATCTGCTTTCCCATAAGGTAACAGCAGAAGTGGCCAGGGTCAGAAACATTCCAGAAGGAACCTCTGCATTAAGTCCTGCAAGACACATGGATATTGTCGGACCTGAAGATTTAGGCATGAAAATCGATCAGTTAAGGGAAATCACTGACTGGAAAATACCTATTATAGTAAAATTCGCATCAGGTAGGGTTGAACAGGATGTAAAAATCGCAGCAAAAGCCGGTGCAGACATTATTGTAGTCGACGGTATGCAGGGAGGAACAGGTGCAGGACCTGAAGTCGTTACTGAACATGCCGGTATCCCTACTATAGAAGCAATCGTTAAAGCTGATGATGCTCTTAAAGAGATTAATTTGAGAAGTGAAGTGAGCCTTATTGCTGCCGGAGGAATAAGATCTGGGGCTGATGTGGCTAAAGCAATAGCTTTAGGTGCTGATGCAGTGTATGTCGCTACATCTGCACTGATTTCCATAGGATGTAAAGTTTGCCAAACCTGTTCTGAAGGAACATGTCCTAAAGGAATTGCAACACAGGAAAGAGTTCTTAGAAGAAGACTTGACCCTATAAGGAAAGGTCAGCAAGTCGCAAATTATATAGAAGCTATGACTCAGGAAGTAACCTCCCTGACTCAGCAGGCTGGAAATACCGATATAGGAAACCTCGAGCGTCAGGATTTAGTTGCATTAACTATGGAAGCTTCACAATTAACGGGAGTGCCGATGGTAAGCAAACGCTATTAGCGAATGTGGGTTGATGATTAATGATATTTGATGTGTTAAAAAAGTAATGGGGTAATTTAAGCAAAATAGGAGATATTATTATGACTGCATTTGATAGAGTTAAATCAGGAATTCCGGGACTTGATAAAGCTTTAGACAATATTCGTTTAGGTGATAATGTTGTGTGGAATGTCACAAACCTGAATGAATTCTCATACTTTGTCGACCCTTATGTGAAACAGGCAAAAGAAGATAACAGAAATCTGATATATATCAGGTTCGCCAATCATCCTCCATTAATAGAGATGTCTGAAGAGGATTTCCTTTTGCTTGATGAAGAAGAGAACAATCCCGACACGGAATTCTGCATGATAGAACGTGACGGGATTAAGATATATAGGGTAAATCCATATAATCAGTTTGAAACATTCACTTTGGAAGTTCACAGAATCATTGAAAAGGAAGGTTATGATGCATTTTATGTCTTTGACTGCTTAAGCGACCTTCAGGCGGTCTGGTCAACTGATCTGATGATGGGCAATTTCTTTAGAGTTACATGCCCATTTCTGTTCCAGCTGGATACTGTAGCATTCTTCCCGATTATTCGGGGAAGACATTCATATGATGCTATAGCTAAAATCCGTGAAACAACACAACTGTTCTTGAATGTGTATTCAAACACTACGGACGAAGTCTATGTCTCTCCACTGAAGGTGTGGAACAGATATTCACAGACAATGTTTTTAGGACATAAGTATAATGTCAGAACAGGTTCAGTTAAAGTTCTGCAGGACGGCCAGGAGCTCAGTAAATACTATAAGATTGTCAATGACTTGGACCGCTATCAGAACGGACAGACACTGGACAGCTGGGAAAGATACATGCTTCAGGTCAGGATGAAGTATGAAGAAGGAGAAAACATTGATGATGAATGTGACAGAATCTGTGAGTTGATGATGACAAAAGATGAAAGGATGCTTTCTAAAATTAAGGAATATTTCACTTTTGAGGATTATACCACAATCTATGACCGCCGTGTGGGCAGCGGATTGGTTGGAGGTAAATCCTGCGGAATGCTTCTCGCAAGAAAAATAATCGAAAATAACTGTCCTGACATATACAACAATAATTTCGAGCCCGACGATTCATTCTACATAGGTTCGGATTTGTTTTACACTTATATTGTATCAAATGACTTGTGGGATCTTCGCGTAAAGCAGAGAACCAAAGAAGGTTACTACAAATATGGTAAGGAACTTGAAGAAGGCCTTAAAAACGGTGTCTTTTCAGATGAGATTAAAAAGGAATTTATACGCATATTGGATTATTTCGGACAGAATCCGATTATTGTCCGCTCAAGCAGTTTCCTTGAAGACGGATACGGCAATGCATTTGCAGGAAAATATGAATCAGTATTCTGTGCTAACAGAGGCTCTCTTGAAGAACGTTTGGCGGCATTTGAGGATGCTGTAAAAATCGTATATTCAAGTACTATGAACATTTCCGCATTGGAATACAGGAAACTGAACGATTTGGATGATACTGATGAACAGATGGCTCTTTTAGTCCAGAGGGTTTCAGGTTCCTATTATGGGGACTATTTCTTCCCGACAGCTGCCGGAGTCGGATTTTCATACAGTCCGTATTCACCGCTTCCGGATATGGATAACAGCAAAGGTATGTTAAGGCTCGTAATGGGTCTCGGTACCAAGGCTGTTGACAGGACGAAAAAGGATTATCCAAGAATCATCAATCTCGATAAGCCTGAAGTAACTTTAACAAAAGACATTAAGGAAAAACACAGATATTCCCAACATTACTTGGATGTAATTGACTTGAAAGAGGTCTGTTTGCATGATGTTCCTGTTGGCGACGGTTTGGAGATAATTCCAAGACATGCAAAGAAAGTTCTGGTCGAACATGACCGTGAAGCCGAAAGAATGTTTCGCGATCGTGGCCAACGCCGTGAAATAGTATTTGTCAACTGTGAAGGAATTGTTAAAAATCAGGAATTCATCGGCGATATGAAGGAAATATTGGATACGCTGGAAGAGGCATACGATTATCCAGTAGATATTGAATATACGGTTAACTTTGGAGAGGATAACACCTTCAACATAAACCTGCTTCAATGCAGACCTCTTCAGGTTTCAATAAATAACGAATCCATTGAAATGCCTGAAGACAAAAACGTTTTCTTCCATATTAAGGAGTCTTCAATGGGAATGTCACGAAAAAGTGTAATCGATACAATATGTTATGTCGATCCGCATAAGTATTATGAATATCCTTATGCCCAGAAAAGTTCATTATCTAGGGTAATCAGTGATTTGAACGCTTAGTGTAAGGAGAATGACAATACAGCTATTCTGATAGTTCCTGGAAGAATAGGTACGTCATCTCCTGAGTTAGGTATTCCTGTAGTGTTTGCAGATATCAGTCATTTCTCAGCAATTCTTGAAGAGGCATACAGTGAAGTCGGATACATGCCTGAATTATCCTTCGGAAGCCATATGTTCCAGGATCTTGTGGAAGCAGAAATATACTATGGTGCATTATTTGAAAACGAGAAAAAAATAGAATTCAACAAGGATATGATGTTTGACCATCCAAATATCCTGAAAGATATAAATCCTAACTTAAACGATGAAATTTATGATATGGTGCATGTCATAGACTTCGATGAGGATAAGGCAGAATTATATCATGATATGAATAAGGATGAAACAATATGTATTTTCAAATGATTAGGCAATATGTTTAAAACTATTAGTTTTGGGCAGGTGGGTGGGACATATGCCTTTTTTATTTGTTATAATTTTTTGCATAAAAAAGATTTTTCAAATAAAAGCAAAAGTATGACAAAATTCCTAATGTGATTAACGACCCTATTTTGAGTTTATAGGGTTGTTTTTCACATACCTCTTTTTTTAAGTGAAATTTCGAAAAATATCTATTCGTAATTGACACTTATTTTAAAAAGAATTTGTTTCAATATATTAAAACAATATTTTCTTAATTTTTCTTTTGTTATTTACCATATTATTTATTATAGTTAGTTATTTTTCCAGTATATTTCGAAATTTAAAATATTTTTATACAATCATGATTAATTATGATTAATTGGTTATTTTGTAATATTCACA
>NZ_JAFSNZ010000053.1 GCF_017447225.1 Methanobrevibacter sp.
AGACCTCAGCACCAGTAGCACTAATCTCATAATCATCAACTAAAGGAACACTGATAACAGTACTATTTTCAAATGGAGCATACTTATCGTCACCAGGGTAAGATACCTCTACAGTATGGTTACCAGGAGCTAAATCACTAATATCAATAACACCATCAACCATAACAGCAGGTTTACCATCAATAGTTACATTAATATCCTTAGGATCAACACTACCAGCATCAACAGTAATATTATCATCATTAACAGTAACAGTAATACCTGATTCCTCTTTAGCGTTTACAGTAACAGTAGCAGCACCCGTGAAATCAGCAGACTCATAATAATCATCTGCAATGTAGGTAATATCAACAGGATAAGTTCCTTCACCTAAACCGGATACATCTAAAGTAGCGTTACCTGTAGCATCTAAAGCAACAGCATAATTAGTACCATTAATGGAAACAATTAAGTTACCGTTAGCAGGACCAGTAATCTCTAAGACACCATCATTACCAACAGTGAAAGTTACATCTTCAGCGTTAACTACTGGTGCTTTTTTGTTTACGGTTAATGTTGCGGTTGTTGTGTTTGCTGCTTGAGTTTCGTTACCAGCGTATGAAACAACAATAGCATACTCACCAGGAGCTAAACCAGCGAACTCTGCACTAGCATTACCATTAACACCAACAATAGAGGTTTTAGTATCATTACCAACAATAGTAATAGTTACATTCTGACCAACTATAGCCGGAGCATTAACATTAACAACAGCAGTTTCACCAGCATCAATTACAACATCATCAACACTAATAGGTGTAGGAAGAATTTCCTTAGCAGTGACGTTAATAACTGCAACAGCACCCAAGTCTACTTTATTATACATATCATCTTCAACAGATGTGATGACAACAGTATAATTACCTTTTGCTAAACTGGAAACATTCAAGCTAGCTTTACCAGTATCATCAAGAGCAGCATAATATTGTGCTCCATTAATATCAACGATTAAAGTAACGTTACGAGAACCGGTGATTTCTAAAATACCTTCTTCACCAACAGTAAATGCTAAATCTTCAGCATTAGCAACAGGATTAATTTTGCTTACAGTTACAACAGCAGTAGTATTGCTTGCAGGAGCATTAGACTCATCACCAGCATAAACAACAGTAATATTGTATTGGCCAGCAGCTAAATCGCTGAATTCTGCACTAGCTTTACCATCAGATACAGTTACTTCTTCTTTTTTACCGTTTACAGTAATAGTAATATTTTGACCATTGATTACATCTGTAACATTAACATTTACAGTAGCGTTTTCACCAACAACGATTTCCACATCACTAACATTAATGGAAATATTAGTTTTAGCGGTTACAGTAAAACTGGTATTATCAGTTGAGTTAACATAATTACCATCACCAGTGAAAACAGCAGTTACATTGTATTCTCCTTCAGTTAATCCTGAGATGATTGCACTACCGTTACCATCTTTAACTAAAGCAGTGTAGTCTGTACCGTTAACATTAACGATTACAATAGCATCCATATTGTTTCCTTCACCATCAACTAAAGTAACATTGATTACTGCAATTTCACCTTCAAATATAGGTTCAGCAACAACAGTTAAAGTAGAGTTTACAGGTGAAACAGTGAATGTATTATAAACAGTACGTGCATTATAATTGTTATCACCATCATAAACTACAATAACATCATAATCACCAGCATTTAAACCAGAAATTTCATCTGTAAGATTGTAGTATTTACCTGCAATACGCACAGTAATGTTGCCGGTTGCAGTTGCTGGTAAAGTAACGTTTACAGTTGCATTTTCTCCGTAGGTGATATTTTCAACATCAATGATTATTTCAGGATCAATTTTATTGACTTTGAAAGTAGTATTGGTTGAGTTAGGACCACTCTGACTGTTACCTGAGAAATCAACAAATACCTGATAATCAGTAGCATTCAAACCAGAAACAGGTAAAACATAATTAACACCCATAGGAACAGTAATATTGTTTCCATGTGCATCAAATACAGGTGAAGTGTAAACTAATTGTGTGAAATCACTTAAACTGATTGTGTAGTTAGCAGTGAAATTATTATCACCAATAATAGTTACAATAACTTCCCCGTCTTTAGGTACATTGAAGTATAACTCACCAACAGTAATATTAACATTTGCAGTTTCAGTGTAGTTAATATCCTCAACACTCACACTAATAGGAGTTGAAGTTGTAACAATTACAGTACCCATTAAAAGAGTGCAGTCAGATAATTTATCTGTAGTAGCATTGATAGTGTATGTTCCAGCAGTATCAAATACGTAACTTGCAGTGTAAATACCAGTTTCTTTATCAAATACTGTAGCAATTTCAGTACCGTCTTCTAAAACAAATTTGAATCCATTTACTTGGATTATGTTATTGTTGTCATCGTAGATGATTGCTGTGATTTTAACAGTCTCGTTAAGAGAACCGTATATTGTACTGTTTTCTAAAATAGTAACGTTAGTAGGACTAGTAATAACACCACTATTGTAGATTAAGTTGGTTAAAGTATTTTTTGTTAAATTAACACTGTCGACATTATATATGGTATAAGTAACATTATCATTGAAATTACAATTAATAATATAATTATTCGCTCCAGAGATATGAATAATACCACTAGCACTAGCCACAGTGTTATTTTCAAATTTGGAATTAGAAATGGTTCCATTATTAACAATATAAACAGCACCACCATTAGTTGCACTACTATTAATAAACTCAGAACCACTTAAAGTACCATTAACACCATTCCAATAAACAGCACCACCATTAGTTGCACTACTATTAATAAACTCAGAACCACTTAAAGTACCATTAACACCATTCCAATAAACAGCACTACCATTAACAGCATTATAACCATTCACAAAATTAATATTTTTAACTGTAACATTAGCACCGAGGATATTAAATATACGTGACATTCCTTGTGCATCTAATGTAACACCATTACCGTCAATAATCACATTATCCACACTAATATTAACACCATCTTTCACGGTATCAAGATTGATAGTGTATGTGTAGTTACGAGGTAAAACAATATTAGTAAAACCATTAGCTATTTGATCATCTATATATTTTTGTAATATATAGAAATCACCATAACCTATTGCATTACCTGCATTATCAGATGGCAAGTAACAGTCATTACCATCGAAATAGAATGTGTATTTAACATTATCTTTAGATGTTGCAGTATAAGACACATCCCCATTATCATCAGTCACTTTATCTTCTGGTTCAGCAATTGTAGAAGAAATAACGACAGGTTGATTTGCTAAATCAGTAGTTTTACCGGCAACTGTAGTAACTTGAATATCGCTTGCAGGAGTTGTAACATATCCCTGAGTCTCATTCCAATATTGAATATTATTATAAGATAATACTGCAGAAGTAATGGAATAAATTGAATTTAAATAACCATTATTACCAATAAGATGACCATTTAAAATGTCACCATCTTCTTTAACATCCATTACACTACCTGCACGGTTATGAGTTAAATTAACATTAATTAAAGTTATTTTTCCGGTGCCATCACGGTAGATTGCACTACCAAAATCCGTAGCAGTATTATTTGTGAAATTGGAATTAGAGAATTTATTTTCACCACTTTTAGAAGTCCAAACGGATCCACCATTGTCAGCAGAGTTATTAACAAATGAAATGTTTTCAAAAATTGTTAGATAAGATCCGGTAATGTATACAGCACCACCATTGACTGCAGAATTATTAATGAAAGTTAAATTAGAATATGTATGATCACGTGAAGACCTTGAATATATAGCACCCCCATTATTTTCAGCATGATTATTTGTGAAAATAGAATTAGAAATATTTATATATCTATAACCCGCACTGATAGCACCACCAGAAGTTTCAGCAGTGTTGTTATTAAAAATACATTTATCAATATTAACATAATTATTATGAATATAAATAACTCCCTCATAAACAGTATTACTATCAAAAGTACAACCAGATATGTCTACAAGAGAATTGATATACACAACACCATAGCGGTTTTTGTTATTAATAAAATTACAATCAGATAAAACAAAATTACGACCACCGGATCTATATTGGATTACACCATTTATTCCTGTGTTATTAATAAAAGTACAACCGATGATTTTTGAACCTACAGCATATACAGAAATTGTACCCCTGTTGTTGATGGCTGTAGAATTAGTAATGATACAATCTTTAATAGTTACATTATATTGAGCAATATGTATAGATCCATCCCCATTAGCAACAGCATTAGTAAAATTACAATTTTCTACAATAGACTGGTAAGGAGATGAAATATGATTATATCTGATTGATAAATCTCCTCCTTCATTTCCTGCAGTATTATTTATGAAATTACAATTTTTAATTTTAATCTCACAATAAGCAGCCACAGCTCCACCTCTACCGTTAGCATGACAATTAGTAAAATTACAATCTAATACAGTAAAAGTATAATAATCAACATCATTAGATAAAAGTCCATCCTTCCAGAAAACAATAGCACCACCATTAGTCTGACTACAATTTATGAAATTAATGTTTTTAAAAGTTGTATTGTTTGATGATACGGAAAATCCGCCTCTTCCTTGTGCGTCAATAGTATGTCCATTACCATCAATAGTAATATTATCCCAGGCAATACGAATAGAATAAATTGCATCTACACCAATAGTATAAGTGTAGTCACGGTCAAGGACAATATAATTGTTTCCTTGTTTTACATTAGTGTTAATGAGGTTTTGTAGGATTTGGAAGTCTCCTCCTTCAGAATAACTTATTGGTGGTTGTTCTGTTTGGAAGTAATAATCATTACCTTCAAAACGGTTAGCCAAATTAAGCTTTCCTTCACTGTAATAATCACTTAGGTTAAAGTAAGCATAACCTTCATCATCTGTAATGTTTCTGAAATCCAAAATGATAACACTATTTTCATCAGTAATACCTAAATGAACAACTACATCAGGAACCACAGTAGTCTTACCAGCTTCAATTTCCACATTACTTGATCCCATGGTTTCTTCTTTACCATCCCAATAGTTAACATTATTATATTTTAAAGTACCCATTCCTGCAGTGTATATTGCGTTGAAGTAACTGTTGTATCCAATTACCCTTGCGACAATATCATCTGTACTGTACACATTTACAGTTAAACCTGCACCTGCTTTGTTTTTACCGAAAGTAACCTCAGTTAAAGACATATCTTCACCGACAAAACAGACTGCAGCACCATTACCATAAGCAACATTACCACTAAAATTAGCATCTTCTATAGTTGCGTTGTTTCCGTTCCATAGTATAGCACCACCGTTATCGGTAGCGTTACCGTTTATAAAATTAATATTTTTCAATGTAACATTGTTACCGTTTATAATGAATATACGGGCTAAACTATTACCGTCAATAGTAACACCATTACCGTCAACAGTGAAATTATTCTGATTTATAACAATACCGTTAACAAAAGCATAATCAGTATCATTATCATAAGTATAATCTGAATCAAGTGTGACAGTTTGGTTATCACCAAGACTATTTATAGTTTCGTTTAAATTTATGAAAGTACCGGTTCCAGCGCCCAGCACATCATTACTTTTACTAGGCGCACCAAGAATACCAGCACCCCCAGTAATTTCAGATGTTCCTATTGAAACATCACCATTATCATTCGTCATCACAGGTCCGTCTGACACGTCGGCCGCACTTGCAGCACCCATGCACAAAACCAGAACCAGCAATGATAAAATTATCAAATTTTTTTTACACTTAGAAATAATATCATTTCTCCGATTTTAATCGATTTTTATAATATCAAAAAAATGTGACTTTATTATAACTAATCCATGATTTTTAATAATAAAAAATAATGGAAAACATAATTTAAAACCACAATTTTTCACCATTTAACTATAAAAGGCTTTTAAAATAAAATTTAAGGCAAACAAGATGTTAAACCTTAATTTTTATAGAATAAAATTACATATTTTATAGAAAAACATGAACATTTTATTAAAAAGCTTTCATTATAGTTAAAATAAATATCTTTTTTTATTAATATATAAAAGTTTTCATCGTTTTTTTAAAAGAAAAATTAAACATGATTTAATATTATTTAAATAAAATAAACATTTTTTAAATATTTCTAAGATAAATAAATTATTTTTTAAAAAAAATAAAAAAATTTAGGATTTACTAAATTTATATTTTGATACTATACTTTATTTTAAAAGATTAGCGAAATATGCATGTTTTTCTATAAAACATATTTATTTCTTGAAAACAATTTACAGATTAACCATTGCATAATGCATTGTATTTTCCAGTAAACTTTTGTACTTGCTCAATTTAGTATTAATCCAGATTTAAGAATGTTATAAAATATTATATTCCTTTCCCGATAAAAACACATTAACTACAATTGTAAACTCCTGAGTAATGCTTTCATCTGAATTTCCAATATCAATCATCACATTTTTCATGGCGGACATGTATATTTCCTTTAACTTTTTGGGATTTGTCTTTACATATGCTTCATGAACCTCATTTTTGCTTCGACCTTGCAAGGCGTCAATATATTCCACACTCAAGCCTATGTTTGAAGCGTGAAATTTACGTAGAGTATGTGATCTGAAAAATCTGTATTTGCCTTTAAATCCCCATCCCAGGGAATCATTGATTTCCTTAAAGCGAATCATTATAATTGAATCTGTAAAATCAAATAGCTTATCATCTATTGAAAGATTTGTGCGGCTTTTGAGGTATTTAACAATGGCTGATGTTGCCTGTGGTGAGCAGAATGTATAATAGTACTTGTCGGTTTTTATGCGCTTCAGGTAAAATGTAGGAACAACACTGTCATTTTCACCCAAAACATTGAGAATCTGATTTAAAGATCCGCCACTGTGATACTCAGACGTTGCAGAAATAAAATCCCCAACACTCAGTGACAGTGTTTCTGCTTTTGCGGTGCCGGAAGATGACATAAAAAGTATCAGGGCTTTTAAATCGATTGAAACAATATCAAGAGCCTGTGCAATATGGTCTTTTGTTGGAATGTCAAAATAGTTGCTTTCATAGTTTCTATTGTATTTGATGGATGGCAGATATGGTATTTCAACTTCAAAATGCCTGTAAAAAGATTTGACATTTGAAAAATAGGTTCTTGATGTGGTATCTGACACGTTACCCTCTAATAGAAAGCTTCTAAAGTCAATCAATCTTTTTTTAAGTTTCCTCTCTTTTAAGGGGATTCTTTCATCCTCTTCCATAATGGCTTCATTAATCAGCTCATCCAAAGAGAGGTTGTGATATGAAATATATTTTTTTAGTGCTGATTCATAACATTTCTGAGTGCTTAATCTGATATTTCGTTCTTTAAAAAATTTTTGGAGGTATTGGCTTTTCATAAAATTAATTATATGTATTTAAAGTCATTTAACTTTATAAATTGAAAAATATCAAAAAATCGTTTTAATTCAAAAATATACAAACATTTAAATAGTATGTTATTCTTAGAACAATTTTCCACACTCACAACAATTTTTAAAGGTTAAATAATCCTTAAATTTAAATATTAGAATGAATAACATTATTTTGTAGGAGGTGATACTGCTATGGATGATGAAAAAATAAGAGTCATCTCAGCAATCCTTATGTTAATCACGGCATTAATGGAATTGCTGAAATGTATAGGTTATGGGATTAATTTCCCATAATATTTACTCATATTTTTCTTGTCCAATAGTATATAATACTTCCTACCATTTAATGAAAAAAAGTTGATTATATTGCTAAAATCATTATTAACCATAATTCAAATAATTTTGTGCCTAATAATAATATTTTTAGGATATCGAAATAAAGAATATCTAAATATCATAATTGGAGCCTGTCTGCTGATAATATCAGTTATATAAAAAATCATGACTGATTAATTCAGTTAATAAGGTTTAGAATATGTTCTTTTCTCATGAATGTGTGATGTTACCAAAAGATAATATTCACGAAAATCTTCGGGAGAGGTGCTGTTAATAATATCATATTTGTCTATATAAGCATTGTTTTTTAGTATACATCACCCAGTTTATGTTATGTTCTCCATATTCCATTTAAATTAATTCTGATTTTATCCTTAAAATTGTTAATATTTTGGTTAATTTCCTACAACGGCGAAGTATCTTTTGATAAAGTGTAAATAATTATTTAAAAGCATCAATTTAAATTATAACCTGTAATATATATGTTTTTAATAATATAATAAAAATTAACCCAATGATTAATAAATAATTTATTTATATTAAAAATAATTTATAAAATTATAATATTGACCTCAAAAAATTAAAAAAATATAAATATATTTGATGACAAATTATAATTAATTAATAAATGTGATTAATATGACAAGTATTGGTTCTAGATTAAGAAAATTACGTGTTGAATATGGATATTCACAAAGACAGGTAGCAGAATTTTTAGAAATAGACCAAAGCAATCTATCAAAAATAGAAAATGATAAAAGAAATTTGAATTGGACTTTATCGGACAAACTCATTTCATTATATAACTGTACGCCCGAATATCTTTTAGGCGAAACAGATGAATATGAAAAGATAAATATTAATTTTAAATCCGGGAACGATTTGGATTTAAAAGCAATAGCTAAAATTAATAGATTAACTTATCATTTAAATATTTTAAGAGGATTGGATGATGAAAAAAATAAGATTAAATTACCCAAATTAAATATTAACCTGAGACGTGAGTTTGGTTTAGATGAATACTGCCCTATTAATATTTTCACATTGCTTGTCCAAAAAATTCCAAATCTGACAATAGTATCATTTCCTATGAAAAGAAGTGTCAGCGGATGCTGTTATAAAAAAGATATTGATTCTATAATTCTAATAAATTCATCACATTCTATAGGACGTCAAAATTTCACTTTAGCCCATGAACTATACCATTTATTGGATGATGAAAAAAATTTTTTCATTTGTTCGGAAGGATTGAAGGATGAAATTGAAATTAAAGCAGATGATTTTGCTTCCAATTTTTTAATGACAAAACATGCTCTATATGATTTCATTGAACGGGAAAACATTAGTGAATGGACAATTGAAGATGTAATAAAATGCGAACAATATTTCCAGATTGACCATAATTCATTAATTAGAAGACTATACAATGAAAAATTTATTGATGAATCACAACTAGCTGAATTCTCTTTTAATATTATGGATAAAGCAGGAAAATTTGGTTATGATACATCATTATATGAACCAACGCATGAGGATAAAAAATATTATTCAATAGGACATATGATTCCCCTAACAGAAAAAATTTATGAAAAAGGAAAAATAAGCCTAGGCAGAAGAAAAGACATTTTACTTGACCTTTTTAGATACGATATTGCATATTGATGAAGGAATGTCTAAAACTTATTTAACTATTAAATTGTAACTATAGATATTTAGAATTTAAATTATAAAGAGAAAAAATTATGGAGTATATTTATATTGATGAAAGTGGTGATTTAGGAAAAGGTGGTTCTAAATATTTTATTATTGCAGGAATTAAGGTAAATAATTATAGAAATTTAGACCGATTAATTAATAAATCCAGAAGAAATAATAAAAAGAAAATTGGTAAATCTAATGAAATCAAAGGAACGACCATTCCACCAGAAATTAAAAAAAAAATTTTAAAAAGTTTAAATAAAATAGATTATGAATCATTCATTATAGTGTTGAACAAGAAAGACCGATATAAAATCAATTATAAGAATGATAATCATTTATTATATGATATACTTTCATCAGAACTAGCTAAACTTATCAATATATCTAGTTCAACAGAGGTTTATGTAGATAGAACTAGAAGAAATAAACAAAAAATAGCTAATTATAATGAAATATTCAAAAAAAATTTAAATAATCCGAAAAATCATCCAATATCAATAAAACATGTAGATTCATTGAAATATAAAGGAGTTCAAATAGCTGATTTAATATCATGGTCAGCATATCAAAGTATAGAAAATAATAATGACGAATATATAAAAATTGTGAAAAATAAAATCATGAAAACTGTATATGAAGATTAGAGAACTCCTATGCCACCAGTAATGCCCCTCATCAGGACAAGGACATAAGAGATGATAATTTTTACCTCCCAAATCTTTCAATTAAAGATTATGTAAATATAAATATTTAAATATTTCTACCTATTATAGTTCACGACACTAAAAATTATAAAAGTTCATAGGAACTTCCAGAGCCAATTTTCCCAATAACTTTCATTATCAATTACTTGTTTAAATTCATTTTCAAAGATAAATTTTAGTTGTTCGATGCTTGTTATAAATTTTC
>NZ_JAFSNZ010000054.1 GCF_017447225.1 Methanobrevibacter sp.
ATACTCGTTATTTTTAGTATATTCATATCAAGGTTACAATTCGGTTACAAAATCTTTAAATATCAATTTTTTTCTACAATAAAGCAAGGTGATAGTATGTTACCATTTAAAAAAGTTTCAAAAATATATTTTAGTCCATCTGGGACTACAAAAAGAATTGTGGATGAAATAGCTAAAAATTTCGAACTTGATAATGAAAATTATGATTTGTTGAGTTTTGATGATAAAAAGAATTTTGACGATGAACTTGTCATTGTTGGAATGCCTGTTTTTGATGGAAGAATTCCTAAAATGGCAAGAGATCACTTAGCTGAACTTAAAGGAAATAATACCAAAGCAGTTGCCGTAATCAATTATGGTGGCATAGGTTATGGTGATGCTTTGTTGGAATTGGTAGATTTGCTTAAAGAAAATAAATTTGATGTTATTGGAGCTGCTTCAACGGTCAGCAGACATTCACTGTTTAATGAAATTGCTTCAAAAAGGCCGGATAATATGGATATGAAAATGCTTAATGAGTTTTCACAAAACATTATTGAGAAATTGGAATCCGGTAAAACGAATGAGATTTTCGTTTCAGGCCAAAAGCCGTTTGCGGATTATGTAAATCATTCGTTCAATGTAAACTGTGATGAGAATCTGTGTGTTTACTGCAATGATTGCGTTTACACATGTCCTGTTGAGGCAATTGAAGAGGATAATCCTATTGAGACAAATCTTGATCTTTGTGATAGTTGCAGTCTGTGCATTAATATTTGCAGCGAAAACGCCAGGTCATTTGATGGTCAGGATTATCTTGCTGAAAAGGAAATTGCTTTGGAAAATGATATGTCAAGAAAAGAGATTGAATTTTTCATGTAAAAAGAGATAATATGGGGTGTTTTTTCGCACAGTAAACACCCTGTACTTTGGAAAATTATATTGGCAGATAATATTTTCCATGTTTTATCAAATTAGAAAATTGTGGAAAACTAACTTGATAATAATTTGAAGAGTTATATGGACAATAATGTAATCCAAGAAATGTGTTTTTTAGGTTATCCTAAACTTTACATCTCTAGTTATAATGTTATCTTTTATAGTATATAAAAGTTTCTATTTTTTTAGGTATACCTAAAATTTAAAAAAAGAGATTTTTGGAAACTCTTTTGAGTTTCCCTATATTAATTTTTGAATTTCTTCACGAACGATTTTATTAACGAGACTACCATCGGCTTTTCCTTTGAGCTGTTTCATACTCATACCCATTAAAGGACCCATAGCGCCCATTTGACGTTCTTTCACCATAGATTCGTTATTTGCAATGATATCTGCAATGATTTTAGTCACATCCTCTTCACTGAGCATTGTTAAATTATTGCTTTCAGCGATATTTGATATGTCTTCATCAGGATTTTTAATCGTTTCGATAGTTAATTTACGAACACTGTCTTTTGCAATTTTGCCATCAGCCAATAACGTGAATATTCCTTTGTAGTGATCTAAAGTCAATATGTTGGTGTCATATCCTTCTCTTTTGATTTCACGCAAATCATATGCGAGAAGTGATGCTACAGGAGTTGCATCCACATCAACATCTTTCAATATATCTTCAAAGGTATCTGCAGTTTGCCTTTTAACAAGCTGTGTAGCCAAATCTTCACTTAATGAGTATTGCTTAATGATTCTTTCCTGTTTGACGTCAGGCAATTCAGGCAAGTTGTTTGCAATAGGTTCAACTCGCTCAGATGTGATTTTAAATAACGGAATGTCTGTTTCCAGATACATTCTGTTTGCAGTAGGAAGTGGTCTCATGTATTCGGTATTTCCGTCATCTAAAGCTTTACGGGTTTCTTCAACCACACCATCAAGACCTAAGTTAGCTCTTCTTTTAACTTCTTCCAATGCAGAAACTGCAATGTCTTCATCATGAGCCACTATAATGAATGCGTCATCTTCACCAATTTCCAGATATTCGCTTACTTTATCAACTTCTTCCTGGGTTATTCCATAGGCTGGAAGTTCATCGCTATGGAAAATACCGGATACGCCACGTTTTTTAGCATAACTAGCAATTTCAGTACCGAATCTTCTTCCCGGCTGGACTTCACGTCCGATTAATCCGTCAAATCCTTTCAATACAACTGCTTTAATGGTTTCTGCGGATTTTAAGATTTTGGATTCGGTCTCAACAAACAGTTCGTCCAAGTCATGAATTTCTTCAAGGACTTCAGCATTTCTTTCTTGCAATTGCTTTTTAATATCAATTAATTCGAGCTGTCTTGTAACTTCACGGTTCACGATTTCTGCCATTAAATCTAAATCCTGCACACCTTTGATTTCAACACGAGCTCCTTCAGCAATGGAAATGTTTAAATCCTGTCTGATTGTACCGAGGCCTCTTTTAACATTTGTACTTCTTAAGATTTGACCAAGCATATATGCGACTTCTCTGACCTGATCAGGATGGTGCATTGAAGGGTCTGTTGTAATTTCAGCTAACGGAATACCTAATCTGTCTAATCTGAATTCGGTAAATCCGTCTTTTGTTTCAACTCTTCTTGCAGCATCTTCTTCTAATCCAAGACTCTCAATGATTACTCTTCCATATGGAGTGTCCAGGTATCCGTCAGTTGCAACCATACCTGTTCTTTGGAAACCTCCAGTATTACTTCCGTCAATAACCTGTTTTCTCATTGTATGGAATTCATCTACAATATGCATGTTCATCAGACATGCAATGGTAATACAGATATCTAAAGCCTCTTCATTTAAACTGTGAGGTGGTTCATCATCGTTTTCAACAAGACAAGTGTGTTTTTCAAAGTTTTCATATTTGAAATTCAATCCTCTTAGGGATTCTTGTAAAGCTGCTCTGTCAATTTCTCCAAGTTCTGATTGTGTTGGTCTTAATTTTCTTTGAACCAGTTCATCAAAATCATCATCAACAAGTTCTGTTTTACATGGACAGAATAATTTATGCTCGCTGTTTAATTGTTGGTGAATTTCAAGTCCCATTTTTAATCCTAATTTTTCATAATCCATATTAACACCCTAGTTTAAGAAATCCTTAATTGAAGATTTTTTACTAAATTCACCTGCAATATTTTCATGCATAATCTCTTTTACTTTATTGTAATCATCACTTTGACCTAATGCCCAGCATAATTTCACATAAGTTGTCTCAGGAGTCATGTCAAGACCTGAAATTACTCCAGCATCAAGTATTTCACGGCCGGTTGAATAAACGTTCATGTTAACTCTTCCGTAAAGACATTGGGAAGTCATAATGACAGGAATATTTTCTGATTGTGCTCTTTTGAATGAGTCAATCAGGTTATTTGGAACATGTCCAAGACCGGTTCCCTCAATGACAAGACCTTTATATCCTTTGTCAATATGATACTCAACATATTCTTCAGAAATTCCAGGAAAACTTTTAATAAATCCTACTTTCTCTTCAATAGCAGTATTCAGCTCTAAATCATTTTCTCCTCTTTTAGTGTAATTATATTCCGGATTAACATTAACTTTTTTATCTTCGATTTTAGCTATTGGCTGTGCGTTAATGCTTCTGAAGGTATCTCTGCGGCTTGTGTGCATTTTTCTTACTTTTGTACCTTTGTGAAGGTAAGTGAACTTGTCATTCAAGCTTCCATGCATACAGACACATACTTCTGCAATATCTGATTTTGCAGCAATCACTGAATCAATCAAATTGATGTTTGCATCGCTTGAAGGTCTGTCTGAACTTCTCTGTGCACCAGTAATGATAATTGGAACTGGTGTTTTCAGCATGAAGCTTAGAGCTGCTGAAGTATAGTGCATCGTATCAGTTCCATGGGCGATTACAACACCGTCTGTACCTTCTGAAATGTCATTTGCTATTTCCTCTGCCGCTTTTACCCAGTATTCGGGTTTCATGTTTTCACTTAAAATATTATACAATGCCTTAACATTGTAATTGGCATAATCCAATAGTTCAGGGTTTGCTTTTACCAGATCTGATGCTGTAAATGCAGGATGCACTGCTCCTGTCCTGTAATCAATAACTGATGATACAGTTCCTCCTGTGGATACGATTGAGATGTTCTGTTTTGAATCATCTTTCGGAATTTCAGTTTTATCAAATCCTATTTTCGGTTTTTCTCCTTTTTCAATAAGCTCTGCTGTAGTATTTTCAATAGCTACACCAATATTGTAGCCGCTGGACAATTTCAAAACTAAATATCCGTCATCAGCATCTTCAGGTCTATCAAGCAAAATACCAGTATATGAGATATCCTCTTTGTTTAATTTGATTTTATCTCCTATACCTAAATTATAATTTTCAATAAATTCTTTAGCATTTTGTTTATAGCTCATAAAATCACACTATGAATTGTCTTTTATCCATTTTGCTCCAGCATGTAAAACATCAATATTGACATCGATGACTTTAGGTTTGGAAGCAAACATTTCTTTAATAGCATTTTCGTAAGATTCAGCTTTCAATACATTAGTCAGTTCAGTTAAAGCACCTAAAAGTGCAGTATTTGCAGTTCTGGCATTTCCATGTTCTTCTGCAATATCCACACAAGGCATCGGAATAACTTTGACGTTTCTGTCGGTTGTGAATTCTCCGATGTGTGAATCGTAAAGTATTGTTCCTCCTTCCTTAACGTCCTGTGAGAACTGCTCTAAGGAAGGTTTGTTCAATGCAATGAGAATATCCATTTCATCAACTACTGGAGTTCCTATTGTCTCATTGGATATCACTACGGAACAGTTGGATTTTCCTCCTCTCTGCTCAGGTCCGTAACTTGGATACCAGGATACATGTTTTCCTTCCGCACATGCAGCCTGTGCAATAGTCAATCCAGCACTTAAAACTCCCTGTCCTCCGAATCCGCTGACTTTAATGCTTACAGGTTCAATGTCCTCATCAACATAACCTGATCCTTCATCTCTTTTTACATTAAATATTTTATCCAAGGATTCTTTGCTGAAATCACTTGCAGGCCTTTGGACAGGGTCTTTTTTGTAAAGATTGTTTCTGAAGTTTTTGACAGGGAATTCTTTTTCCATCTGTTCTTCAATAAATTTTTGAGCACTAGCAACATCCTGCTTTAAGTTAGTAGGACAAGGTGATAATATTTCAACAAATGAATACCCTTTTCCTTCTTTCTGAACGGTCAATGCCTGTTTGATTGCATATTTTGCAAGTCTGATTTTCAATGGATTGGCAAGAGACACTCTTTCAATAAATACTGGTGCCTTTAAAGTGTTGATTAACTCGCACATATGGGTAGGGTGTCCTGAATAGTCAGGATCTCTTCCGGTCTGGCAGGTAACAGTCTTTTCACCGATTAATGTTGTAGGAGCCATCTGTCCACCGGTCATTCCATAAACGGTATTGTTTACAAAAAATACTGCGATTTTTTCTCCACGGTTTGCAGCCTGCAATGTTTCGTTCAAACCAATTGATGCTAAGTCCCCATCTCCTTGATAGCTCATTACAATAGCATTATCTTCTGCTCTTGAAATACCTGTAGCTACTGCAGGAGCTCTTCCGTGTGCAGTCTGGTAGTTTCCGCAGTTAAAGTAGAAGTAAGCGTATACCGAACATCCGACAGGAGAAATCATGACACATCTTTCCTGTATTCCGAGTTCATCCATACATTCAGCAATCAATTTGTGTATGATACCATGTCCACAACCTGCACAGTAGTGGGTTGATTTAATGTTGGTTCCTTTTCTAGGATACTCTTCTAAAAGGGATTGTGGATTTCTGCGTATCTGTAATTCATAATCGTCATTATTTTTTAAATCTTCTATTTTCATTCTTCCACATCCTTAATCAATAATGTTTGGACTAGCCTTTTCACTGCTTCTTTTTGAAGTATCTAAGTTTTCATCTTCAAATCCTGCAATTTCATAGATTTTTGCAAGCACATGTTTCAGTTCAATCAGGTTACCACCCATTCTGTTTACGAGGTGAGTATCCTCTTTTCTTAAAGCTGCAAACTGAACATCCTGTAATAATTGGCCGTTACTCATTTCAACTGATATGAAGCTAACTCCTCTGTCAGCCAATTCCTTAACTTTTTCAGTAGGGAAAGGAGATAATGTGATAGGCCTTAAAAGTCCAACTTTCAAACCGTTTGCACGGCTTTTGTCAACAGCAGACCTTGCAATTCTTGAACTGATACCGTATGATACTAAAATGATGTCAGCATCTTCTGTGTTGTACTCTTCGAAAATAACTTCTTCAGCATCAATTTTTGCATATTTTTCCTGAAGCTCATAGTTGAAGTCTTCCAATTCATCAAAGTCATTGTAGATTGAAGTAATGAGGTTTCCCATAGTTTCCTTATTTCCTCTTACTGCCCAGGATTCGTCGATTTCGGGTTCAACAGCTTCGGTTGGGAACACTAACGGTTCGGCCATTTGACCTAATGTTCCGTCAGCTAAAACGACAACTGGATTTCTCCATTTGTCGGCTAGTTCAAATGCTTTCATTGTCAAATCGCACATTTCCTGAACGCTGTTTGGAGCTAAAACTATGTTTTTATAGTTTCCATGACCTCCGCCTTTAACGATTTGGTTATAGTCTCCTTGTTCTGGTCCGATATTTCCAAGACCAGGGCCTGCTCTCATAATGTCAACGATAACTGCAGGCAATTGCGCACCAGCCAAATAAGTGAAACCTTCCTGCATTAAACTGATACCAGGTCCTGATGAAGCGGTCATTACTCTGTGGCCTGTACCTGATGCTCCATAAACCATGTTTATTGAAGCTTCCTCACTTTCTGCCTGAACAAAGTTTCTTCCGACCATCGGGAAGTATTTTGATGCTTCATGTAAAATTTCACTTGCAGGAGTAATTGGATATCCAAAGAAACAGTCACAGCCAGCATACATTGCACCGATAATAACTGCCGTATTTCCTTTTACCATTTGATTACTCATTTATTCTCCTCCTTTGTTAGCCACTTTTGCTTTAATCATTTTACCAATCTTGTCATCAACAACTTTTTTGTATTGGTGTACTTCAAGTGCTAATGGTTCCGGGCATGTAAAATAACAGTCTTTACATCCGGTACAACCATTTCCACTATAATAAGCGTATTGATATCCTGCATTATTCATTTCATTTGAAAGCAAGATTGCATTTTGAGGACATCCGACAATACATCTTTGACATCCTTTGCACTCTTCTATATTAATGACAGGAAAAGATATCTCTTCGTCAACCATAATAATCTCCTAATTAATTTTTGTCTTTATTTCTTATTTCTACCCTTCTTATCTTACCACTGATTGTTTCAGGAATTTCATCAACATATTCAATCATTCTTGGGTATTTATAAGGGGCTGTAACACGTTTAACATGATTTTGAATGTCTTTTGTAAGTTCTTCTGAAGGCTCGAAGCCCGGCTGCAATATGATGGTTGCCTTTACGATTTGGCCTCTAACTTCATCAGGATAAGCGGTAATTGCACAATTGGTAACTGCTTCATGTGATAAAACAGCACTTTCAACTTCATAAGGTCCTATACGGTATCCTGATGATTTGATTATGTCATCGTTTCTTCCGACAAAGTGAACGTATCCGTCTTCGTCAATCCATGCGGTATCTCCGCAGTGGTAGTATCCGTCATGAATCTGCTGTTTTTGTTTGACAGGATCTTTATAATATTCCTTAAATAATCCTGGATTACGGGAATCTTCATCCAATTTAAAACAAAGTTCTCCTTCTTCTCCAATTTCTACTTTTTCATCATTTTCATCTAATAATTCTAAATTAAATAATGGGGAAGGTTTTCCGATTGAACCTAATTTTGCATCCAGCCATATGAATGTTCCAATGGATAATGTGGTTTCGGTTTGGCCGAACCCTTCTTTAATAGTTAAACCGGAAATATCTTTGAATCTTTTGGATACTTCAGGAGGGAGAGGTTCTCCTGCTGTTGCAACATAAGTAATGTTTGAAAAATCATATCCCTCAATTTTTTCTTTAATTAGGAATCTGTAAACTGTTGGCGGAGCACAGAATGTTGTTACCTTATTTTCGATAATTTTTTCAAGTAATTTAATTCCGTTGAACCTAACATAATCGTAAATGAATATTGCTGTACCTGCAATCCATTGTCCGTAGAGATTTCCCCAAACTGCTTTTCCCCAACCGGTATCTGATGCAGTATGGTGAATACCGTCTTCTACAACATTCTGCCAGTATTTTGCAGTAGGGATATGTCCTAATGCATAGGTATGTTTATGTGAAACCATTTTTGGAAGGCCGCTGGTTCCTGATGTGAAATAAATGAGAAATATTTCTTCAGCATAAGTTTTTTCCTCACCAGTTGGTCTTTCAAATTCTGGACTTTGCTCTTCGATGGCTTTATTGAAATTAATCCAACCGTCCCTGTCGGTTTCAATTACAAGTTTTGTTAAGTCAGTATCCAATTCTTTTTCGGCTTCTTCATAATCCGGAAGTAATGTGTCTTCTTCAACAGATACCACAAGTTTTACCTCAGCCTGTTTTAATCTGAAATCGATATCATGAAGCTTTAACATATGGGTTGCCGGAATAGCTATTGCACCAATCTTGTGCAGTGCAACCATACAGAACCACCATTCATATCTGTTTTTTAAAGTAAGCATTACTTTATCGCCTTTTTGGATACCTAAACTTTTGAATAGGTTTGCAGTTCTATTGGAGTATTCTTTCATATCCTTAAACGTGAAAGTATGTTTTTCTTCATCATCATTAGTCCAAATTAAAGCGATTTTGTCAGGGTCAATTTCAGCATATTTGTCCACTACATCAAATCCGAAGTTAAAATCGTCATTATATTTTAATTTAAAATTTTTGAAAAAATCTTCATAAGAGTCAAAATCAACTCTCTCAACAAAATCTCCTATTACAGATGTCATATTAACTACCCTCTACATTAATACTGCTAAAAATTTAGCAGGTTTATCATTTAGCGCTACCATTGCATGTCTATGTGTTGAATCAAAAAATATTGAGTCTCCTTCATTTAATATAATCTCATTATTGTGAATGTAAATTTTAAGTGTTCCTTCAAGAACGTAATTAAATTCTTGACCAGGGTGTGAATTCAAAGATGGAATTGGATTTTTTTCAGGATCAACAGTCACCAAAAATGTTTCAGCTTTTTTGTGAATAAATTTGGAGCATAAGTTTTCGTGATTATATTCTTTTCTTCTTTCAACAGAAATTCCTTTATTTGCACGAGTAACATCAAAGATGCTCATTCTGCTTTCTTCACCAGTTAAAAGTAAGCTTAAATCTACTTGGAATTTGTTTGCAATTTCGTAAATAAAGCTTGCCGGAATGTCAACTTCTCCGGTTTCGTACTGGGAGTATGTCTTTAAATCTACGTTC